>JAIFNE010000089.1 GCA_020047875.1 Hydrogenophaga sp. | reverse complement strand
TGTAGGCGAGGTAGGGCGCAACCAGCGTGAGGTGCTGCGCGCCCAGCGCGCGGGCGGCCTGCGCCACCAGCAGCAGCTCGACGAGTTTTTCATTCGGATCGGCCAGCGAGCGCCAGACCACCACGCGCGCGGGCGGTTTCGGGGGCAACTGGAGCCGCAGCTCGCCGTCGGGGAATCGGTGGCGCTCAATGACCCGCGCCGGGAGTCCGGCAGCAAGGGCCGCGCGCTCGGCAACGGCCGCGTCTTCCGAGAAATGCAGCAAACAGCCCGCGCCGGGCGCAGCAACCATCGTCATCAAAACTCCACAAACACCTGGGGCAGTTGGTCGGCGCTACCCAGCGAGTAGCCGCTGGCGCGCTCCAGCGCCTGGCGCGCAAACGCCAGATCGGCCGGGTAGCTGGCGTACACCCGGTACAGCAGATCGCCCTGGGCCACCCGGTCGCCCAGCTTGGCGCTCAAATCGAGGCCGGCGCCGATCACCTTGGGTGCGCCAGCGAGCCGGGCAATGCGGGCGATCTGCAGGTTGTCGATGCCCACCACATCGAGCGTGAGCGCGCCCAGCGGCGGATGCTTGTGATCGAAACCCCGGCTGCCCTGCGCGGCGATCATGGCCTGCATCTGCGCCAGCGCGCGACCGGAATCGAGAATGTCGCGCGCGATGCCATAGCCGTCACCGCCCCGCACATCGGGGCTGCATTCGATGATGCGGCCGGCCAGCCGCAGCGACTTCTGGCGCAAATCGGACGGCGCGTCGGGGTGGTTTTCAAGCACCTGCATCACATCGCGCGCCTCCAGCACCGGGCCCACGCCGCGGCCGATCGGCTCGCGCCCGTCGGTGATCACCACATCCAGCGACAGGTGCAGCCGCTGCGCCACGTATTCGAACAGGCGCCGCAGCTTCTGCGCCTCGGGCATGGAACGCACCTTGGCGGTGGGGCCGATGGGGATGTCGAGGACCAGGTGGGTGGAACCCGCCGCCACTTTCTTGGACAGGATGGATGCCACCATCTGGCCAGGCGAGTCGATGTTCAGCGGGCGTTCGACCGAAATCAACACATCGTCAGCCGGGGACAAATTGGCGGTACCGCCCCAGACCAGACAGCCGTGGTGTCGGCGCACGATGTCGATCAGCCGATCAAACGGCAGCTCCACATTGGCCAGCACCGCCATGGTGTCGGCGGTACCCGCCGGCGATGTGATGGCGCGCGAGGAGGTCTTGGGAAAAGCCAGCCCGTAGGCGGCCACGATGGGCACCACCAGCATCGAGGTGCGGTTGCCGGGGATACCACCGATGCAGTGCTTGTCCACCACCAGCGGCGCCTGCCAGTCGAGCCGCCGGCCGCTGGCCACCATGGCCTCGGTGAGGAAATAGACCTCTTCGCGATCCAGCTCGCTGCGGTTGCAGGCCACCACAAACGCGGTCGCACGATCGCGGCAAAGTCTTCGTGGTCCAGCCGCTCGCCGTTGATCTTGCGAAACAGCGCAGGCATCGACACCGGCGGTTCGGCCTGGGACACCGTGGCCACGTGGCCGTCGGGCACCTCAAGCTGCGCAAACGCATCTTCCGACACGCCCAGCTCGCCGCAGCCGACGATGGACGAATCGTCCACCACGTTGAGGGTGGCCAAAATGCTGTTGCCGTTGGCGTGCACCTCCACCTTGGAGAGCGCCTGGAAGCCCTCTGCCCGGTAGACCGCGCAGTCGCGGTGGAGGTAGGCCACGTTCTCGTGGTACGTGTCGATGGCCACCCGCTTGAGAGAGAGGCCTTTGGACGGCGTCGAATCGGCGAGCACGGATCGCGCGGGCTGGGTCGGCTGGGGTTCGGTGGCAGTGTCCATGCCGCCACGATACACCGGCACCAGCACCAGCCAACGACCAGCCGCGCTGCTCTGCCCTTGGGATTCCGGTGGCTTGCAGGGTCATGCGCCAGGCTGCACACTGATCAGCAAACCCAGCATCCCGCTTTTTTGAGCAACATGATCCAGATCCGCTTCGTCGCTGCCGACCAGTCGGTGCAAGACATCCACGCACAACCCGGCCAAAGCCTCATGAAAGCGGCGGTGGACGCCGGCGTTCGCGGTATCGACGCCGACTGCGGCGGCACCCTCACCTGCGCCACCTGCCATGTGATGGTCGATGCCGCCTGGGCCCAGCAACTGCTGCCACCGGTGCAGGACGAAAGCGACATGCTGGACTTCGCTGCCAGCCCGCTGGGGCCCGGCAGCCGGCTGAGCTGCCAGATCATGCTCACGCCCGAACTCGACGGCCTGCTGGTGTACCTGCCGGTCAGTCAATACTGAGCACGGGCGCTCCTTACACTGCGGGTTTCTGGACCACTCAAAAAAGCTTTTTATGCGCTTCGCCTTCCCGCCACCACCCTCCATCGCCGTGCCCGTGCTGGGGACCGATGAGCGCTTCCCGGTGCACCGCATCTACTGCGTCGGCCGCAACTACGAGGAGCACGCCAAAGAAATGGGCTTCACCGGTCGCGAACCCCCGTTTTTCTTCCTCAAGCCGGCCGATGCCATCGTGGTGGCCGAGGCCGGGCAGACCGTTGACATGCCCTACCCCAGCCTGACCCAGAACCTCCACCACGAGGTGGAGCTGGTGGTGGCCATCGGCCGTGGCGGCCAAAACATTTCCGCGGCTGCGGCGCAAGCGCACATCTTTGGCTACGCGGTCGGGCTCGACATGACGCGCCGCGACCTGCAAACCGAGATGAAAAAGCAGGGGCGCCCGTGGTGCATTGGCAAGGCCCACGATCAGTCGGCACCCATCGGCCCGATCACACCTGCCGCCCAGGCGCCCGACATCGCCAGCGCCGAGCTGTGGATGCAGGTCAACGGCATCGACCGCCAGCGCAGCCAGGTCAGCAAGCTGATCTGGAACATCGGCGAGGTGATCGAGCACCTGTCCACCGCCTGGGCGCTTCAACCCGGCGATCTCATCTACACCGGTACGCCTGAGGGTGTGGGCGCGGTGTGCCGCGGTGACATCATGCGCGCTGGAGCCGAAGGCCTGGCATCGATTTCGGTGCGGGTGACCTGATCAGCAAGGCGCCGGTACAACCTGCCAGTGTTCGGGTTTGACCCGAAGCGCCTGCGGGCCGGATTCCTTACGATTGCCCGAACCTCAACGGTCACTTTCTTCAGTCCTCATCGGAGATTTTTCATGATTCAACGCAGAACGCTGATCCAGTCCGGCGCCGCACTGGCCTTCGGTGCGCCGGCGCTGGTGGGTTTTGCGCAGCAGAGCGTCACCCTCAAATTCCACACCTTCATGTCGCCGCAATCGAATGTGTGGCTCAAGATGCACAAGGCCTGGATGGACAAGGTCACCGCAGACGCCCAAGGTCGAATCAAATTCGAGGCCTACCCGGCCATGCAGCTGGGCGGCTCGCCGGTACAGCTCTTTGACCAGGCCAAAGACGGTGTGGTCGACATCGTCTGGACCTTGCCGGGCAACACGCCGGGCCGCTTTCCTCGCGTTGAGGCCTTCGAGCTTCCGTTCATGATGAACAGCGCCGAGGCCACCTCCAAGGCCCTGTGGGAGTACGTGCAGACCATGGCGCCAGACGAATTCAAAGACGTGCAAACCATCGCCCTGCATGTACACGGCCCGGGCGCGATTCACATGCGCAGCAAGCTGATCAAGACCGCCGCCGATCTGGCGGGCTCCAAGGTCCGCGGCCCCACCCGCCAGATCACCAAAATGTTGGGTTACCTGGGCGCCACGCCCGTGGGCATGCCACTGCCCGCCATCACCGACTCGTTGTCCAAAGGCGTGATCGATGGCTGCGTGATTCCCTGGGAGGTGGTGCCCTCGGTGAAGGTGAACGAGCTGGCGAAGTTCCACAGCGAATTCGACCCTGCTGGTGGCGCGCTCTACACCACCACCTTCGTGATGGCGATGAACAAGGCCAAGTACGCCTCCCTGGCCCCCGACCTCAAGGCCGTGATTGACAAGAATTCCGGCCTGGAAACCTCGGGTTGGCTGGGCAAGACCCAGCAGGCGGGCGACGTGCCCGGACGCGAATCGGCCTCCAAGCTGGGCAACACCATCCACACCGTGCCCCCGGCAGAAGCGCAGGAATTCAAACGTAAAGCCCGGCTGGTGGAAGTGGAGTGGGTACAAGACATGGACAAGCGGGGCTTCAACGGCAAGCAGCTGCTCGACACCGCGCGCAACCTGATCGCCAAACACGGCAAGACCACCAAGGCCTGAGCCGTTCCGGGCGTGCCAGCGGGGAGCCCCGCCGCACTCAAACAAAGGGCTTCTTCGGAAGCCCTTTGTTTCCTTTCAACCTACACTCGGCGCCATGCAGCGCAGCCCCATCAAACACTGCCGCGAATGCGGCGCTCCGGTCCACTACCGACTGCCCGACGATGGCGACACCAAGCCCCGAGCCGTGTGTTCGGTCTGCGCCACCGTGCACTATGAAAACCCGCTCAATGTGGTGGGCACCGTGCCGGTGTGGGGTGAGACGGGCGAGTATGTGTTGCTGTGCAAGCGCAACATCGAACCGAGGCGCGGCAAATGGACCTTGCCAGCCGGCTTCATGGAGCTCGACGAGACCACCGCCGAGGGCGCGCAGCGGGAGACCGACGAAGAGGCTGGCGCGCAGATCGAACTCGGCCCGCTGTTCACGCTGATGAACGTGGCGCGCGTCGGCCAGGTGCACCTTTATTACCGCGCCCGACTGCTCAGTGACCGCTTTGACCCGGGGCACGAAACCATGGAAGCCCGGCTCTTCCTGGAGGCCGACATCCCGTGGGAGGAGATCGCCTTTCGCACCGTGCGCGAGACACTCAAACACTACTTCGACGACCGCCGGGCGGGCACCTTCGGTTTTCACGTGAGCGACATCGGATGAGGCCCGGAAGCCTCTGCGCCAGCGAACGAAACAGGCGCTCAGACAAGCGTGAAAAAGCCCGGCTTGCCGGGCTTTTTCATGTGGGCAAGCTCCCTGAGATCAGTCGGCTGCCGCAGCCTCTTCGGCCGCTGGTTTGGCCTTGCCCTCTTTCTTCGGCAGCGGCTGAATGTCCAGCTTCACATCGGTTGTGTCCACGCCCTTGTCGTCAGTCTTCACATCCAGGTCCACCGTGAGGCGGCCGCCTTCGGTGAGGCGCCCAAACAGCAGCTCGTCCGCCAGCGCACGACGAATCGTGTCCTGAATCAGGCGTTGCATGGGCCGTGCGCCCATCAGCGGGTCGAAGCCCTTCTTCGCCAGGTGCTTGCGCAGCGCGTCGGTGAACGTGACCTCGACCTTCTTCTCGGCCAGCTGGCCTTCGAGCTGCAACAGGAACTTGTCGACCACGCGCAGGATGATGTTTTCGTCCAGCGCCCTGAAGCTGACCATGGCGTCGAGACGGTTGCGGAACTCGGGCGTGAACAGGCGCTTGATGTCGGCCATCTCGTCGCCCGCTTCGCGCGGGTTGGTGAAGCCGATGGTGGCCTTGTTCATCGTCTCGGCACCCGCATTGGTCGTCATGATGATGATGACATTGCGGAAATCGGCCTTGCGGCCGTTGTTGTCGGTCAACGTGCCGTGGTCCATCACCTGAAGCAACACGTTGAAGATATCCGGGTGGGCCTTCTCGATCTCATCGAGCAGCAGGACGCAATGCGGTTTTTTGGTGACCGCCTCGGTCAGCAGGCCGCCCTGGTCAAAGCCCACATAGCCGGGCGGCGCGCCGATCAGCCGACTGACCGCATGACGCTCCATGTATTCCGACATATCAAAGCGCAGCAGGTCCACGCCCATGATGTAGGCCAGCTGCTTGGCCGCTTCGGTCTTGCCCACGCCGGTCGGTCCGCTGAATAGGAAAGCACCAATCGGCTTGTCGGCCCGGCCAAGGCCGGAGCGCGCCATCTTCACGCTGGCTGCCAAGACCTCGAGCGCCTTGTCCTGACCGAACACCACGCTCTTGAGATCACGCTCCAGCGTCTTGAGCTTGCCGCGGTCGTCGTTGGAAACGTTGGCCGGCGGAATGCGCGCAATCTTCGCCACGATTTCTTCAACTTCGGCCTTGCTGATGGTCTTCTTGCGCTTGGATGCCGGCAAGATGCGCTGCGCAGCACCAGCCTCGTCGATCACGTCGATCGCCTTGTCGGGCAGGTGGCGATCGTTGATGTACTTCGCGCTCAGTTCGGCTGCTGCCTGCAGGGCCGCGACCGCGTACTTCACGCCATGGTGCTCCTCAAAGCGCGACTTCAGCCCCTTCAGGATGTCCACCGTCTCCTGCACGCTGGGCTCCACCACGTCCACTTTCTGGAAGCGCCGGCTCAGCGCAGCGTCTTTCTCGAAAATGCCGCGGTACTCGGTGAAGGTGGTCGCGCCGATGCACTTGAGCTGACCGCTGGAGAGCGCTGGCTTGAGCAGGTTGGACGCATCCAGCGTGCCGCCAGACGCCGCACCAGCACCGATCAGCGTGTGAATCTCATCGATGAACAGAATGGCATTGGGCTTGTCTTTCAGCGACTTGAGCACGCCTTTAAGCCGCTGCTCGAAATCGCCGCGGTACTTGGTGCCCGCCAGCAGCGCGCCCATGTCGAGCGAAAACACGCTGGACTCGGCCAGGATCTCCGGCACATCGCCCTGGGTGATGCGCCAAGCGAGGCCTTCGGCAATCGCGGTCTTGCCCACGCCGGCCTCACCCACCAGCAGCGGGTTGTTCTTGCGGCGGCGGCACAGAATCTGGATCACGCGCTCCACCTCGTGCTCGCGCCCGATCAGCGGATCAATCTTGCCGTCCTTGGCGAGCTGGTTGAGGTTCTGGGTGAACTGCTCCAGCGGTGAGGCTTTTTCGTTGGTCTTGCCTTCGGCGCCCTGCTCCTCGTTCTCGGCGGCACTCTCACCCGGCTTGCTGGCTTCCGGCGGGTCGCTCTTGCGGATGCCGTGGGCAATGAAGTTCACCACGTCCAGACGCGTGACACCCTGCTGGTGCAGATAGTAAACGGCATGGGAATCCTTCTCGCCGAAGATCGCCACCAGCACATTGGCGCCGGTCACTTCCTTCTTGCCGTTGCCGGTGGACTGCACATGCATGATCGCGCGCTGGATCACGCGTTGAAAACCGAGCGTGGGTTGCGTGTCAACCTCATCGGTACCCGCCACCTGCGGCGTGTTGTCCTTGATGAAGTTGTTGAGCGACTTGCGCAAATCGTCCACATTGGCCGAACAGGCACGCAGCACCTCGGCGGCGCTGGGGTTGTCGAGCAGCGCCAGCAGCAGGTGCTCGACGGTGATGAATTCATGTCGCTGCTGCCGGGCCTCGACAAAGGCCATATGCAAACTGACTTCAAGTTCCTGGGCAATCATGGACACTTCCTTTGGGCTGGGGATGATCTGAAACGCTGGGCCACTGGCCGGACGTTAGGGGGGGAAGATGCCATAGGTAGGGCACTTATTGGTTTATTCAACGGGCTCACTCACACACTGCAAAGGGTGCCCGGCTTCCCGCGAAGCCTGGGTGACCTGGTCAACCTTGGTGCTGGCCACATCGCGGCTGTACACGCCGCAGATACCTTTACCTTCCAGGTGGATCTTGAGCATGATCTGGGTCGCGGTTTCACGGTCTTTGCTGAAGAATTCCTGAATCACGTAGACCACGAACTCCATCGGCGTGAAATCGTCGTTGAGGAGCACCACCTGAAACATTTGCGGCGGCTTGACCTTCTGGGTCCGCCGCTCCAGCACAACCGAATCGTTGCTGCCGACGCTCGGGGGCGAGGCAGGCAGAACGGGCTTTTTGGGTATCTTGGTGGCCATGAAATCCATTCTAGCGGCCCAGGTCTCCCTCCGCCGGCGAAGTCAACAATCCCTGGAGGCAGCCTTATCGCCAGGCACCCAAAGCGCGGGCTGTCTACGTTTACCAACAGCAGACATGCCTCATTGTGCTTCTGGCGGCGTCGCGCGATGCCGAGAGCAGGCGCTTTTCCCTCGGGCATTTCACAGTTACAGCGACGCAATCGACAGCCCCTTGCGGCTACTCGCGTTCTGCTCTGGCGATTGCCGTTCGGAGGCCTGAGCAGCCGTCAAGCGTTTCGCGGCCAGGCGGCGGCGCAGCGAGGAGCCTCGACCGAGGTCAGTCCGTCAGCCCATGACGGGTCATGGGCTGACACGAATCGCTGTGTCGGGTTCGATACATTGATACCCTGAATCCGCCCAAATTTGGATGTTAAACCTCACGAGATCCTCCACCATTACCCACTGTTTTCGTTATGTATAATTTGATACTACGATTCGTTTTCGGAGCACCCCATGAGCGCCCGCGCCCTTCGCTTTCTTGGAACCTTTGCCGGGGTCTGCATCAGCTTCGCTGCCCATGCTGCCGACGTCACCGTTTCGGCCGCCTCCAGTCTGACCAATGCCATGCGCGAAATCGCCCCGATGTTTGAGGCTGCGCATCCCGGCACAAAGGTGCAACTGAACTTCGGCGCGTCGGGCGCCCTGCTGCAGCAAATCGCCAAGGGGGCGCCAGCCGACGTGTTCGCAAGCGCCGACCAGGAAACCATGGATCAGGCGCAGGCCCTCGGGCTGATCCAAAACAGCCAGCGACGCAATTTCGTCTCCAATGCACTGGTGGTGATCGTGCCGAGCGCTGCCACTCGGGTGCCGGCAGCGGTCACCGACCTCAGCCAGTCGGGCTACACGCGCATTGCAATCGGCCTGCCGGCGAGCGTGCCGGTGGGACGCTACACCAAGGGCGTGCTGGAGGCAGCGAAGGTCTGGGGTGTGATTGAGCCCAAGATGATTGGCGCAAACAACGTACGCCAGGCACTGGACTATGTGGCTCGCGGCGAAGTCGATGCTGGGTTCGTGTACGCCACCGATGCCGCGCTCCTGCCCGACAAGGTAAAGGTCGCCTTCAACGTGCCCACATCGAAGCCGATCCTGTACCCGGTGGCGCCGCTGACGGGAGCACCCAATGCCGACGCCGCGACCCGGTTTGTTGACTTCCTCATCACACCGCCGGCTCAAGCTGTGCTGGCCCGGCATGGGTTTGGCAAGCCCTGAGCCTGCCTGCACAAGCCGTCAAGAAGCCCAGAACGATGGACGCCGCGTGGGTTGCACTCGCCCTCTCGCTCAAGGTGGCGGGCTGGGCCACGGCGATCAACTTGCTGCTCGGTGTGGGCATGGGCTACGCTCTGGCTCGTTGGCGCTTTCCAGGCCGCGATCTGGTCGATGCAGCGCTCACGTTACCCATGGTCATGCCCCCCACTGTGCTGGGTTACTACCTGCTGGTGGTGATTGGCAGCCATGGCGTAATCGGCTCTTGGTTGCTCGAACACTTCGGCATCCGGCTCATCTTCACCTGGCAGGCTGCAGTCATCGCAGCCACCATCGTGTCGTTTCCGCTGGTTTTCAAGGCGGCACGCGCGGCCTTCGAGACGGTTGACCCGCAGCTGGAAGACGCGGCGCGCACGCTGGGCATCCACGAACTGTCGGTTTTCGTCCGCATCTCGCTGCCGCTGGCCTGGCGTGGCATCCTGGCCGGCCTGCTGCTCGCGTTTGCACGCGCGCTGGGTGAATTCGGCGCCACGCTGATGGTCGCTGGAAGCATCGCCGGTAAAACCCAGACACTCTCCATCGCAGTCTATGAGGCGGTCCAAGCTGGCCAGGACGACACCGCGAATTTCCTGGTCGCCATCACCTCAATCACCTGTATCGCGGTGCTGCTGAGTGCGGGCCGCCTGGTGCCAGGCAGGGTGGTGGCACGTGGCTGATAGCGCTCCCATGACAACACCCATGGTCTGGGACGTTGCGTTGCGCAGACAGCTTCGCCACGATAACACCCGCTTTGCACTCAACGTGCAGTTCACGAGCGCGGCGCAGCGGGTGGTCCTCCACGGGTCCTCGGGTGCTGGCAAAACCCAGACACTGCGCATGATCGCTGGCATCTCCCCGCCCGATAAGGGGCGCGTGGCGCTGCGTGGACGTGTGCTGTGCGACACCAGCGCCGGCATCTCACTCACGCCACAGCAACGGCGCCTGGCCTATGTGTTTCAGGACTACGCCCTTTTCCCTCACCTGACGGTGCGCCAGAACATCGCGTTTGCGCTGAACGCTGGGTGGCGCAACCCATCGGCCAAGGTGCAAGACGGGCGGGTTGATCACTGGCTGAGAAGCTTCCGGCTTCAGGCACACGCCAGCCACTATCCTCACCAGATTTCAGGCGGCCAGCGTCAGCGCACGGCCCTGGCCCGCACCCTGGTCACACAGCCAGCCGCCCTGCTTCTCGACGAACCATTTGCCGCCCTGGACAAGCACCTGCGCCACTCGTTGCGCCAGGAACTCAAGGAGCTTCAAACCGAATTGAAGCTGCCCATGCTTCTCATTACCCACGACGATGACGACATCGCATGCCTCGCTGAAGACGTTGTTCATCTGGACGCCGGATCCGTGACCAACGTCACCAACAGTGCAAACCTCTACGCCAGCCCGACCGAAGACAACTGACGGCGCGGCCAGATCAAGCCGCCGGCCCTTTTGCACGATCACCAGCCAGAAAGACCAACGCGCATGACCACCCGCCGCCGCAAATCGCTCTCACCACTCGCGCTGAAGGGCTCACTGTGGCTGACTGCTGGCAATGCCAGCGTGGGTGGGCACGGGCGCATCGCGCTCTTGCGCGCCGTGGCCGAGCACGGCTCAATTACCCAGGCCGCCAAGGCGTTTGGCATGAGCTACAAGGCAGCCTGGACCGCCATCAACACAATGAACGAGCTCTCCGGTATGCCACTGGTGGAGCGCGTGACCGGGGGGCGCGGTGGCGGCTCTACCCAGCTCACCGATCAGGGTCTGCGCCTGGTTCAGCGCTACGAACAGATCGATGCGGTGCACCAACGATTCCTGCGCTTGCTGGACCGGGAAACAATGGACCTGACGCAGGATTTTTCTTTTTTAAAAGTGTTGAACATGAAGACCAGTGCACGCAACCAGTGGGTTGGTACGGTGAGCGCCATTCGCGGCGGCGCGGTCAACGATGAGGTTGAACTGAGCCTGCCTGGTGGCGCGCGGCTCTCAGTCATTGTGACCCGAGAAAGCACCGAGGCACTGGCACTGCAGCTGCAACAGACGGTGATCGCACTGGTGAAGTCGTCGGCAGTGATGCTGGCCACCGACCTGGGAAATGCCAGACTCTCGGCACGCAACCGGCTTCAGGGCCATGTGCGTGCGGTCAAGCCTGGCGCGGTGAATGCTGAGGTCTCGGTTGAAACCGTCGATGGCCTGCTGGTGGTGGCGATCGTCGAGCAAAGCAGCGTCGTCGAGATCGGCCTAGCGCCAGGTGCGCCGGTCACCGTGCTGGTCAAGGCTTCCGACATCATCCTCGCGGTCGCAAACTGAGTAACCACCCGCGAGGTCAGTGACCCCGGGGACTGCTTGGTTGTCGGCAGCCGGCAGGTAACCAACTCACATGTGCTCGATCATCACTTGGCCAAAACCCGAACAGCTGACCTGGGTGGCGCCGTCCATGAGGCGCGCAAAATCGTAGGTCACCTGTTTGCTGGCGATCGACTTCTCCATCGAGCTGATGATGAGATCAGCCGCCTCGGTCCAGCCCATGTGGCGCAGCATCATCTCAGCCGAGAGAATTTCTGAGCCCGGGTTCACATAGTCTTTTCCGGCGTACTTGGGCGCGGTGCCATGGGTGGCTTCGAAGCAGGCGACCGAATCCGACAGGTTGGCTCCGGGCGCAATCCCAATGCCGCCGACCTGCGCGGCCAAGGCGTCGGAAATGTAGTCGCCGTTGAGGTTGAGGGTGGCGATCACGGAATACTCGGCGGGCCGCAGCAGGATCTGCTGCAGGAAGGCGTCGGCGATGCTGTCCTTGACGGTGATGTCTTTGCCGGTCTTGGGGTTCTTGAACCTGCACCATGGACCGCCATCGACCAACTCGGCGCCAAACTCGTTTTGCGCCAGCGCGTAGGCCCAGTCGCGAAAGCCACCTTCGGTGTACTTCATGATGTTGCCCTTGTGCACGATGGTCACGCTGGGCTTGTCGTTGTCAATCGCGTACTGGAGGGCCTTGCGCACCAGGCGCTCGGTGCCCTCGCGGCTGACCGGCTTGATGCCGATGCCTGAGGTGTTGGGGAATCGAATTTTGGTGACACCCAACTCGTCTTGCAGAAACTTGATGAGCTTCTTCGCCTTGTCGGACTCGGCCTCGTATTCGATGCCAGCGTAGATGTCTTCCGAGTTCTCCCGGAAGATGACCATGTTGACCTTCTGCGGCTCCTTCACGGGCGAGGGAACGCCCTTGAAATACTGCACCGGGCGCAGGCACACGTACAGGTCGAGCTCCTGGCGCAGCGCCACGTTGAGCGAGCGAATACCGCCACCCACCGGCGTGGTCAGCGGCCCCTTGATGGACACCACGTACTCGCGCAGCGCTGCCAGAGTTTCCTCGGGCAACCAGACGTCCGGACCATAAACCTGGGTCGACTTTTCACCGGCGTACACCTCCATCCAGTGAATCTTCCGCTTGCCACCGTAGGCCTTGGCCACCGCGGCATCGACCACCTTGAGCATCACCGGCGTGATGTCCAGGCCGGTGCCATCGCCTTCGATGAAGGGCACGATGGGCTCGTCCGGCACGGTGAGCGACATGTCGGCATTGACGGTAATTTTCTGGCCTTGCTCGGGCACTCGAATGTGTTGATACATGGAAGCCTGTCTCCGATTTCGATACGATGGATGGTGTGTTTTCCGACGGGAATTTTTGGGCCCGCGGCGCAACAAAATCATTCTAGTCCTTGACTTCGGCGGCTCCATTGATGTCATTCGTGCTCACCCCCTCCTCCCGCAAGCCAGGCCTCAAACGACACCTTGCCGAGCGCTTGGCGGTGCTGTTGCTGGTCGTTGCCGGCCCGGCGCTGGCGCAAGGACAGCCGCAGATGGATCTGCCGCGCATCCAGCTCTCCGCGGGCATGCACCTGATCGACGCTCAGGTGGCGCAGACGCCACCGCAACGTCAGATCGGGCTGATGCATCGCCAGCAAATGCCCGTCAACGAAGGCATGCTGTTCGTGTTCGAGCAGCCTGGCACACAGTGTTTCTGGATGAAAGACACCTTGCTGCCGCTGACCGCGGCCTTCTTGGCCGACGACGGCCGGGTGGTGAACCTGGCGGACATGCAGCCGAAGACCACCGATTCGCACTGCTCTGCCGAACCGGTGCGCTTCGTGCTGGAAATGAACCAGGGCTGGTTTGCCAAGCGCGGCGTGAAGCCAGGTAGCCGCCTGGGCGGATTCCAGCCGCGCAGATAGAAAAAGGCGGTGCATTGCTGCACCGCCTTGTCAGCAGAAGCCTTGGCCGGTCAGGCGTTCGCTGCCGCCAGCACCGCGTTCAGAGTTTTGCTGGGGCGCATGATCGTGTCCAGCTTGGCCAGATCAGGCTGGTAATAACCGCCAATGTCCACCGCCTGACCCTGCACCGCAGCCAGCTCATCGACGATCACCTTTTCGTTGGCGGTCAGTTGCTGGGCCAGCGGGGCAAACTGCTTGGCCAACGCCGCGTCTTCGGTCTGGGCAGCGAGCGCCTGCGCCCAGTACATCGCCAGGTAAAACTGGCTGCCGCGGTTGTCGAGCTGGCCGGTCTTGGGTGACGGATTCTTGTTGTTGTCCAGCAGTTGGCCGGTGGCGACGTCTAGCGTCTTGGCCAGGATTTTGGCCTTGGCATTGCCGGTTTTCAGGCCCAGATCCTCCAGCGACACCGCCAGCGCCAGGAACTCGCCCAGCGAATCCCAGCGCAGGTGGTTTTCTTCCACCAGCTGCTGCACATGCTTGGGCGCAGAGCCGCCAGCACCCGTTTCGTACATGCCACCGCCCGCCATCAGCGGCACGATGGACAGCATTTTGGCGCTGGTACCCAGCTCCATGATGGGGAACAGGTCGGTCAGGTAGTCGCGCAGGATGTTGCCAGTGGCGCTGATGGTGTCGAGACCGCGGATCACTCGCTCCAGCGTGTAACGCATGGCACGCACCTGGCTCATGATCTGGATGTCCAAACCCGCCGTGTTGTGCTCGTGCAGGTACATCTTGACCTTGGTGATGAGCTGGGCTTCGTGGGGTCGGTACTGGTCGAGCCAAAACACCACCGGCGTGCCCGAATTGCGCGCCCGGTTCACAGCAAGCTTGACCCAGTCGCGGATGGCAGCGTCCTTGACCTGACACATGCGCCAGATGTCCCCTTGCTCCACGTCCAGGCTCAGCAACACCTCGCCCGTGGCCAGATCGGTGATGTTGGCCGTGCCGTCTTCGGTGATCTCGAAGGTCTTGTCGTGCGAACCGTATTCCTCGGCCTGCTGCGCCATCAGGCCCACATTGGGCACCGTGCCCATGGTCCTGGGGTCGAAATTGCCGTGCCACTTGCAGAAGTTGATCATCTCTTGGTAGATCCGGGCAAAGGTCGATTCCGGCATCACCGCCTTGACATCCTTGAGGCGGCCGTTGGCGTCCCACATCTTGCCGCCGTTGCGGATCATCGCGGGCATGGAAGCGTCCACGATCACATCGTTGGGCGAGTGGAAGTTGGTGATGCCCTTGGCCGAGTCGACCATGGCCAGCTCGGGACGGTGCTCGTGGCAGGCGTGCAGGTCGCGCTTGATTTCGTCCTGCTTGCTCTGAGGCAGCGTGGCGATCTTGGCGTACAGGTCGGCCATGCCGTTGTTGACATTGACGCCCAGTTCCTTGAACAACTCGCCGTGCTTTTCGAAGGCTTCCTTGTAGAAGATCTTCACGCAGTGCCCGAACACGATGGGGTGCGATACCTTCATCATGGTGGCCTTCACGTGCAGGGAGAACATCACGCCGGTCTTGCGCGCGTCTTCGATTTCCTTCTCGTAGAAAGCCAGCAGGGCCTTCTTGCTCATGAACATCGAATCGATGACTTCGCGGTCCAGCAGCGAGACCTTTTCCTTGAGCACGATGCTCTTGCCGCTGCGGGTGATCAGTTCCATCTTCACGTCGCGCGCCTTGTCCAACGTCATCGACTTTTCACCGTGGTAAAAGTCGCCGGCGTGCATGTGCGACACGTGCGAGCGCGAGGCCTGGCTCCACTCAGCCATGCTGTGAGGGTTCTTTCGAGCAAATTCCTTCACCGCGCGAGGAGCTCGACGGTCGGAGTTCCCCTCACGCAAAACGGGGTTGACCGCACTGCCAATGCACTTGGCGTAGCGGGCCTTGATGGCCTTTTCTTCATCGGTCTTGGGCGCCTCGGGGAAGTCGGGTAGCGCATAGCCCTTGCCCTGCAGCTCTTTGATGGCGCTCACGAGTTGGCCCACCGAGGCGCTGATGTTGGGCAGCTTGATGATGTTGGCTTCGGGCTTCAGCGTCAGTTTGCCCAGCTCGGCCAGGCTGTCGGGCACCCGCTGCGACTCGGCCAGCACCTCCGGAAACGCGCTCAGTATGCGGGCGGCCACCGAGATGTCACTGGTTTCAACATGAATGCCCGCTGGCGCCGTGAACGCCTGGATCACCGGCAAGAACGCGCGGGTCGCCAGCAACGGCGCTTCGTCGGTCAGCGTGTAAATGATGGTGGGTTGCTGATTGCTCATAGGGTTTTTCCGAGATTCGGTGAAAGGATCGCGCCCGGGGCTTTCGAAGCCGTTGGCCATGGTCGCGGGTCTTGCTTGCAAGGCACTGACCTGCTGCCCGCTTTTTTGAATCGATATCTTACGATGCGAAAAAGACGAAGGAGGCCACGCAGGCTGAAAGGCTCTCCATGCCCAGCACTGGCAGAAACGAGCACCCGCGGCGGCGCGCACCGCCCACAAAAAAGCCCGAAGACAAGTCCTCGGGCCTGGCGCGGACGCGCGCGTGCGGGATCAGCCGAAATTGGACTCGGCAAACGACCAGTTCACCAGCTTGTCCAGGAAGGTCTCGACGAACTTGGGGCGGGCGTTGCGGTAGTCGATGTAGTAGGCGTGTTCCCACACGTCCACCGTCAGAAGGGCTTTGTCGGCGGTGGTCAGGGGGGTGCCGGCTGCGCCCATGTTGACGATGTCCACCGAACCGTCGGCCTTCTTCACCAGCCAGGTCCAGCCAGAGCCGAAGTTGCCCACGGCGCTTTTCACGAACGCTTCCTTAAAGGCCGCGTAGCTGCCCCACTTGGCGTTGATGGCCGCAGCCAGTGCGCCCGATGGCTCGCCGCCGCCGTTGGGCTTCATGCAGCTCCAGAAGAACGTGTGATTCCAGATCTGGGCTGCGTTGTTGTAGATGCCGCCGCTGGACTTCTTGACGATGGACTCCAGGTCCATGTTTTCAAACTCGGTTCCCTTTTGCAGGTTGTTGAGGTTGACGACGTAGGCGTTGTGGTGCTTGCCGTGGTGGAACTCCAGGGTTTCCTGGGAGTAGCTGGGCGCCAGCGCATCGATGGCGTAAGGCAAGGCGGGCAGAGTGTGTTCCATGAATATGTCCTTTTTGGTGTCGGGGTGGTGAGGCGGGCGAAACCGCGGGTACGCGGCTAGCGCTCAGGCAATTGTAGGCAGTGAGGCCATTCGCGCGGCTGCGCCAGGGGTTTTGCCTCAGCGGTCCACCGTGAGGCGGATCTGACCATCGCTCAGGGTGGCGCGTACCGCCCGCCCCGGCGTGGCTTGCCTGGTGTGGCTGATGGCGCGCCCCGTTTCATCGCTGAGATAGGCGTAGCCGCGCTCAAGCACCAGATGAGGATCGAGCAAGGCCAGCGCACTGGCTTGGCGCTGCCAGCGATCTTGCTGCTGGCGCAAGGCGCGCCGGAGGGCGGGCGGCAGCGCAGCGTTCAACGCCTGAAGCCGGCTGCGCTGCTGCTGGGCCGCGAGTAGCAGACCGGTTTGCAGACGGTGCTGCAGGCGCGCCAGATCGTGGCGGCTGTCGTGCAACCGGGTGGACGGGCGGCCCAGGCGTTGCGCGATGCGGTCGAGGCGCTGCGCCCCCTGATCCAGGGTGATGTGAACCGCATCGCTGAGCCGCTCGCCCAGCTGTGCGAGCTCGCCCAGGCGCTGCTCACGCGCTGGCGCGCACAGCTCGGCGGCGGCGGTGGGCGTGGGCGCGCGCAGATCGGCGGCGAAATCGGCCAGGGAAAAGTCGGTCTCGTGGCCCACGCCGCACACCAGGGGCATCGGCGATTGCGCCACCTGCCGCACCACCGCGGCGTCGTTGAACGACCAGAGGTCCTCCAGGGAGCCACCGCCCCGCACCAACAGCACCACGTCAAACGGGCCGCCAGCGTGGAAATCGTCGTAAGCGCGCTGCAGAGCCGCACAAATTTCACCAGGCGCCTGCGCGCCCTGCACGGACGCGGGGTAAATCCGCACCGGCAAATGCGGCACACGACGGCGCAGTGTGGTGGCCACATCCCGCAAGGCGGCGGCACCCAGCGATGTCACCACCGCGATGCCGCGTGGCTGCGCCGGCAATGCGCGCTTGCGCTCAGCAGCAAAAAGACCCTCGGCTTCCAGCTGTGCCTTCAGGCGCAGGAACTGCTCAAACAGCGCCCCCTGCCCGGCCGGCTTGAGTCGCTCCACGATCAGTTGCAGGTCGCCACGCGGGCCGTACACGTCGAGCCTGCCCACCGCTTCCACCAGCTGGCCGTCCCGCGGGGCGAAGCTGAGCTGATCGGCGGAGCGGCGAAACAGGGCGCAGCGCACCTGGCCGCTGTCGTCCTTCAGCGAAAAGTAGCAGTGCCCACTGGTCGCCCGCGAAAAACCCGACAGCTCGCCGCGCACCGTGACCGGGTTGAACCGCGCGGCCAAGGTGTCGGCCACCGCGCGCATGAGCAGGCCAACGGCCCACACCCGAGCGCCACCGATGTACTCAGGATCGGGAAATCCCTCAGCCATGGACCCACCCGAACCCAAAGTGTTCGCAGAGCGCACCGGCACTGGCTGGCAATGGACCGCCCGACACCATCGCGCTCGCGGCCGGCCGAGCGGGTGAATTCCTAAACATTTGTGTTGCCTGTTTTGTGATCGATTTGTTGAAACGCCGCATGGCTGCTGGGTGACGGCGAGGTAAGGCGTGCTTTTCAACAAAGTTGTCCACAGCTGCTGTGCACAGCCCTAGGCGCACCTGCGTTCGCAGGAGCCAGCGGATCGGACCATGCAGGCGCGGCGCGCTGCGCCATAATTCTCAGTCGCCCAACTGCCCGTTTTTGCTTGGAGCTCCGATTTGTTTTCCATCATACAAGCGGCCGGCTGGCCGATCTGGCCCCTGATTGCATGCTCTGTGGTGGGCCTGGCCCTGGTGATTGAGCGCTTCATCAGCCTCAAATCGGCCAAGATCGTGCCGCCCAAGCTGCTCGACGAGGCCATCATGGTCTCCCGCAACGGCGTACCCGGGCCAGACGTGGTGACCCAGCTGGAGCAAAACTCTGCCCTGGGTGCGGTACTGGCCAGCGGATTTCGTGCCCTCAACAGCAACCCGCGAGCCACCGAGCAAGACCTGCGCGCTGCGCTGGAGGGCGCAGGGCGCCAGGCGGCCGCGACCCTGCAGCGTTACCTTGGCGCGCTGGCTACGATTGCGTCGGCCGCGCCACTGATCGGCTTGCTGGGCACGGTGATTGGCATGATCGAGATTTTTGGCTCACAGAGCGGCGCCGGTGGCATGGGCGGAGCCAGTGGCGGGGGCAACCCGGAACAGCTCGCCCACGGCATCTCGATTGCGCTTTACAACACGGCTTTCGGGCTGATCGTTGCCATCCCGGCGCTTATCTTCTGGCGCTATTTTCGGGCCTTGGTTGACGGGTATCTGCTCACCATGGAACTGGCTGCCGACCGCTTTGCCCGTCACCTGATGAACCTGCGCAAGTAAGGCATTTGCGCGGCCTGAGGACATCCATGAATTTCCGCTCCGGAACCCGCGACGAACCCGAGATCAATCTGATCCCGTTCATCGACATCTTGCTGGTGGTGCTCATCTTTCTGGTGCTCACCACCACCTACAGCAAGTTCACCGAGCTCAAGGTGAACCTGCCGGTGGCCGATGCCGAGGCGCAGCGCCAAAACCCGAAGGAGATGATCGTGGCGGTTGGCAGCGATGGCCGCTACGCGATCAACCAGACGGTGCTTGACGGCGCGAGCGTTGAACAGCTCACCCGCGCGATGGCGGATGCGGCGCAGGGCAACCGAGAGATGGTGGTGATCATCAGCGCCGATGCCACCGCCACCCACCAGTCGGTCATCAACGTGATGGACGCTGCGCGCCGCGCCAGTCTGGTGCAAATCACCTTCGCCGCGCAGCAGCCCAGTGGCAGCCGCCGGCCCTGAGGCTGCAGTGCGGCCGCGGCCGATCGTGGGGCGGTTGTCGCCATGAGCCGTTCTTTTCAGGCCGCTCAAGCCCGGCGTGAAGCCCGCTGGCAAGGCTGGGCGCAAACCAGAGGCTGGCCTGCCCGGCTGCTCTGGCCGGTGGCCCAGCTGGTGACCGCACTCAACGCCGCGCGCCGTCTCGCTTACGCTCAAAGTTGGCTAAGCAGCGAACGGCTGCCGGTGCCGGTGATCGTGGTCGGCAATGTGGTCGCTGGTGGCGCGGGCAAAACACCCACCGTAATCGTCCTGGTGCAACATCTGCAGCGCCAAGGCTGGCGGCCCGGTGTGGTGTCGCGGGGATACGGCCGCACCAGCGATGCGCTGGTGCGGGTGGGCAGCGCGACCACACCCGCTGAGGCGGGTGACGAACCTCTGCTGATCCACCAGACCACTGGCGCGCCGGTGTGTGTGGCGCGCCAGCGCGCCGAGGCAGGGCGCGCCCTGCTCGCACATCACCCGGAAGTGGACATCATCCTGTGTGACGACGGCCTGCAACACCTGGCCTTGGCCCGCGACCTGTCGATTGCGGTGTTTGACGAGCGCGGCGTCGGCAATGGCTGGATCCTGCCCGCTGGCCTGCTGCGTGAGCCCTGGCCGCCGTCAGCCGACAATCCTTACCGCCCCGACCTGCTGCTTTTGCAGCGCCGCGAGGATGCACCAGAGAATGAACTCGCCACCGACGGCATACCGACGTTTGGCGCCCAGCGCCGCCTGGCCAACGAGATTCACAACCTGACGGGTGAGCGCGCCATGCTGGCGACACTGCGCGGCCAGGCGCTCACGGCCATCGCCGGCATCGCCCGCCCCGGCGCTTTCTTCGGCATGCTGCGCGCGAGAGGCCTCACGGTGGCGCAAGAAGTGCCACTGCCCGACCACGCCGAGGCGTCGGCCTACCGGGAACTGCTGGCCCGCTGGGTCGGGCCGCTGGTCTGCACCGAAAAAGATGCGGTCAAACTCGCGACCCTTTTGAGCAGTGAAGCACCGGCGTCCAGGCAACGGATCTGGGTGGCGCCGCTCGAGCTTCTCCCCGAACCGGGATTCTTTGCGGCGGTGGACGGCGCGCTGAACGCAGCACCCGAGCGCTGACACCCAAAGCATCTGCCTGTCGCCTGAGACGGGTGCGCACTATCATCGGCGCATGGATACCAAACTGCTTGAACTGCTGGTCTGCCCGGTCACCAAGGGCCCATTGATCTACCTTCGCGACCGACAGGAGCTGCTCTCGCGCAGCGCCCGGCTGGCCTATCCGGTCCGCGATGGCATCCCCATCCTGCTCGAGCACGAGGCCCGCACCATCAGCGACGAAGAGGCGGAGCGCCCACCTGCCCCACCCCAACCGCCAGCGGCATGAGCGCCGCAAATACCGGCAGCGGCTTTGCCGTGCTGATTCCGGCCCGGATGGCCTCCACCCGGCTGCCCGACAAACCGCTGGCCGACATCGGCGGCATCCCGATGGTGGTGCGCGTGGCGCAGCGGGCGCGGGAGAGTGGCGCGGACCTTTGCGTGGTCGCCACCGACGACGGCCGCATTGTGAACGCCTGCGAAGCCCATGGCATTCCGACGGTGCTCACGCGCGCGGACCACCCGTGTGGCAGCGATCGCCTGGCCGAGGCGTGTGCGTTGCTCGGGCTGCCCGACGATGTGGTGGTGGTCAACGTGCAGGGCGACGAACCATTGATTGAACCCGCCCTGATCACGGCCGTGGCAGCCGAATTGCAGGCCAGAACCGACTGCGTGATGAGCACCGCCGCTCACGGCATCGACGCCCTGGTCGATTTCCTCAATCCCAATGTCGTGAAGCTGGTGGTAGACCGACGCCGCACCGCCCTCTATTTCAGTCGGGCCCCGATCGCCTGGTGGCGTGACGGCATGGCCTCCGGCATACCCGCTGCCCTGCCCTCGCCCGCGCCACTTCGGCACATTGGCATCTACGCCTACCGGGCGGGATTTTTGCGGCGCTTCCCAGCGCTCGAACCCGCGCCGATGGAGCTCACCGAGTCGCTGGAGCAGCTGCGCGTGCTCTGGCATGGCGAGCGCATTGCGGTGCACATCAGCTTGCAGGCGCCCGGGCCTGGCGTCGACACACCGGAGGATTTGACGCGGGTACGCGCCATCTTCGGTTCAATTTGATGACCGTTGGGCGATCTTGCATGCTGTAAGCGTGGGTCAGGAACCTGCATGCTATCCTCGCCCGCGTGGTTTCCCGGGCTCCTTCCGTGGATGGCCGTTTGAGACCAGCGGCCACCGACCAACACACCAAACCAAGGACAGCGATGCGACTGATTCTGTTGGGCCCTCCCGGCGCCGGCAAAGGCACCCAGGCCACCTTCATTTGCCAAAAGTACGGTATCCCGCAAATTTCCACTGGCGACATGCTCCGCGCTGCCGTCAAGGCAGGCACCCCCCTGGGTCTGCAAGCCAAAGGCATCATGGAATCGGGCGGGCTGGTCAGCGACGAACTGATCATCAACCTGGTGAAGGAGCGCATCACCCACGCGGACTGCGCCAACGGTTTTCTGTTTGACGGTTTCCCGCGCACCATTCCCCAGGCCGATGCAATGAAAGCAGCCGGGGTGAAGCTGGATTACGTGCTGGAGATCGATGTGCCGTTCGACGCCATCATCGAGCGCATGAGCGGGCGCCGCTCACACCCTGCCTCGGGGCGCACCTACCACGTCAAGTTCAATCCGCCCCAGGTGGCTGGCCACGACGACGTGACCGGCGAACCGCTGATCCAGCGCGAGGACGACAAAGAACAGACGGTTAAAAAGCGGCTGGACGTCTACAGTGCCCAGACCCGTCCGCTGGTGGATTACTACAGCCATTGGGCCAAGGCCGAGCCAGCCGCTGCCCCGAAGTACCGGGCCATCAGCGGCACCGGCTCGGTGGATGCCATCACGGCACGCGCGTTTGAGGCGCTGTCGACCTGAAGTTGACGTGTTTCATGGCGCACGCCTGACCATTTCCTGGCGGTCGCGTTGGCTTGAAGTGGCGTCGTACTCGTCGACACCACGTTCAGGCCGGGCTTGAGCGCAAGCCGTAGGCCTTGCCCTCCAGAAACAGGTATTCCACGCGCAGCAGCGCATCGCCCTTTTCGCCCAGAAACGTGAAGCCAAGCGCAGACAGCGTCTGTCCCACCCGGATCTCGGGCACCCGCCACAACCCCAGCCGGAACATGGGTGCCAGTTCAATCGTCCAGCGCCGATCGCCACGTGTTGGCACCACCGCCTTGGCCAGCAGCGCTGCGCCGTCAACGGTGGCGGTTTGCTTTGGCAGTTCACGGCCCGCCAGATCGGCTGGCACGCGGAGCCCGTCTGGCACTTCAAGTACCAGTTCGGCATGCGGGTTGCGCCAGGTCACCGCCACCGCTCGGCCCTCCAGGTAAATGGGTCGATCCTGGTCAAAGCTGCTCCAGCCGTGGTGGGCGAAGGCGGGCTGCAACACGCTGCCCAGTGCCAGCACACCGCCGGCCTGCATCATCTGTCGTCTTTGCATGGTTTGCTCCTGTTCCAATTTCGGGATCACACATAGCCGATCCATCGGCCGCAGGTCAGCACCAGCAGCCACAACACCGCCGACATGGCCATGGACAGCCGGGCCATACCATCCAGCCGCTGCAGCGACTGGCGGGCATGAAACCAAGCCGCGTTGCAGCCGGCCAGCATCAGCAAGGCCATCTTGGCTGTGAACACCCGATTGGCCAACAGTTCCTGAGGCTGGGTGCCGAACATGAGCAACCCGCTCAAGGCCGCCAGACCAAATCCGACGCAGGCCAAACCCAGGCTGAGACGAGCCAGGGGCTGCACCGGCAGGGCAGCGCCCAAGCCGAAAACGCGCAACTCCAGCAACGTGAGATTGCCCAAAAGCAGGCCCAAGCCCAGAATGTGGAGCACCTCCAGCATGGGGTAGGCCCAGGGGTGGGCACCCAGAGCGGCCAGCATGCTCAGCCGGCGAGCAGTGCCAGGGCCAGCGCGAGCCGGGCTTTCACCGGCGACAACGGGCTGATTTTCGGCAGGTCGTGACCCACCTGCTCCAACACCTCACCGCGCGCGCAGCGGGTGGTGCGCAGCACCCGAATGCCCTGCGCCTGCGCCTGCAGCAACGCCGCAGCCAGCCGTTGGTGCACCGAGCCATTGCCGGTACCCGCAACCACAATACCCCGCACCGGTTGCTCACCCGCATGAGCAAGCAACGCAGCCACCAGATCACCGTCGGCATCGGCATGGCTGGTGAGCAGGGCCACACGCGGCAAGGCGTCTGCCGCCAAGAACTGCTCCACCGCCAACAGCGCGTGCTCCGAGCTGCCGGCACGGCGGTGCGGCCACGGGTGCAGCGAGCGCACCGAGCCGTTTTCAATCACCGCGAGCGCCCCGGTCTCACCCCCGTCGAACGCGTCCAGCCGATGGGTGTGCACCTTGGTCACCGACCGCGCACAAAACACCTGCCCCGCACACGCGACCAATACACCGCCGACCCCAGGATGCCGCGCCAGTAGCAGCGCATCGCGAAGATTTTGAGGCCCGTCGGCCATCAGCGCGGTGGCCGGGCGCATGGCGCAGGTGAGCACCACCGGTTTGACTGGCTGCAACACGCTGTGCAGCAAAAAGGCGGTTTCTTCCAGCGTGTCGGTGCCGTGGGTGATGACCACCGAGCCCACCTCGGGACGCGCCAGATGATGCACCAGGCGCTGCACGAGCGCCTGCCAAACCGGCAGCGCCATGTCCTTGCTGTCCATCTGCACCACCTGCTCAGCCTCCAGCGGCACACCGCTGCATCCTGGCACCGCCGACAGCAGATCAGCCGCTGAAATCTGTCCAGCGACATAGCCCACATGGTCATCCGGATGCTCTGCACGCCCCGCAATGGTCCCGCCTGTGGCCAGCACCACGGTGATACCCGCGCCGGCCGAGCCCTTGTTGCTCTGAGTCACTTGCCAATTCCTTGAAGCTGGTTAAAAATACATGTACTGGATATAGAAACAGCTCACTGCGAGACCACCATGAACGACCCGCACCCCGCCGCCCCAAAGCTCACCGCCCGCCAGCAACAGATTCTGGAGTTGATCCAGAGAGCCATTGCCCGCACCGGTGCGCCGCCCACCCGCGCTGAGATCGCCACGGAACTCGGCTTCAAGTCTGCCAACGCCGCCGAGGAACACCTGCAGGCGCTGGCTCGCAAGGGCGTGATTGAGTTGGTGAGCGGTACCTCGCGCGGCATTCGATTGCGGCGTGAAGACCTGCAGTCGATCAACGCGGCCCGATCACATCAGCTTACCCTGCCCTTACCCGGTTTGGCCCAGCTGATGCTGCCACTCATTGGACGGGTGGCCGCTGGCTCACCGATCCTGGCCCAGGAGCATGTTGAACAAACCTACCAGCTGGAGCGTGGACTGTTCCAGCGCGCGCCTGATTACCTGCTGAAAGTGCGCGGTATGTCCATGCGGGACGTCGGCATTCTTGACGGCGACTTGCTGGCGGTGCAGTCGGTCAAGGAGGCCAAAAACGGCCAGATTATCGTGGCTCGGCTGGGTGAAGACGTGACGGTCAAGCGTTTCATGCGGCAGACCGATCGCATCGAACTGCGCGCCGAAAACCCGGACTTTAAGACCATCGTGGTCGAGCCTGGAGAGCCCTTCGAAATCGAAGGCCTGGCGGTCGGCCTGATCCGCAACAGCTTCGCCAGCTGATCCGATCCCTGATCTGTCGCTGCCGCGGGTGGCGGGCGTTTGATCGAGCGGGCAAAGCCTTCGCTCGATCCATCCCCGCAGTGGCGAATTCCTTTGCAATCCTGCCTGTGTCCAACCCCTACCTTTGGAGTTTCACATGGGAATCCTCTTCAATACCAGCACCTGGCGAGCACCCTTGCTCACGATCAGCAGCTGGCTACCCCCACGCACCGAGGCGCCAGCGAGGCGCCCACAACCAGCGGTCCTGCAGCGTTTTGTACGCGCTGGCTGGCTCGGGCGGCGCCCGCCATCGCGCACCGAGAGGCCCACACCCGTCACCGAGCGATCCACCCCACCCAAGTCGGTGCCCAGCGGCATCTCGGTGAGGCGGGGCGGCCGTCTCGAATCGTGGGGCGCAGACAGCCGGCTTGTCATCGCCGGCCGGATCAGCGATGTGTGCGCCGAGCTTGACCGGCTGGTTGCGATGGAACAGCAGCAGCGCAAACCCGGTGCCTGAGCTGCGGAGAAGTGAAGAGGCCGAGAGCCTTTCGATCCGATCTGCCCATCAGGCCAAGCAGCACCCGCACGTTGGCCCAAATGCTCGTTACAGCAAGGATGATGTTGGCGCTTTGCGCCGCGATCGGACGCTGTGGGGTACATCGCTCAACAGCGCTCAAGAAACCCGCGTCCTCTGAGACATTCAGCCCGGCGCGCCGCCGCGCCAGCGAAGCCCTGATCGGGCGCAGCAATCCGGGCGGCACGGAGTGTCTGGAATCCTGTTTGCGATTCGGTGTCAACCCATGCGGGCACAATAGCCCGCATGAATATCGTGATACTCGATGACTATCAGGACGCCGTGCGAAAGCTGCCGTGCGCAGCCAAACTGGAGCCTTATCCAGCCAAGGTTTTCACCAATACCGTCAAGGGTGTTGGACAGCTGTCGGTGCGCCTGAAAGATGCCGATGTGCTGGTGCTGATTCGCGAACGCACCCACATCAGTGCCCAGCTGCTCGCCAAACTGCCTCGCCTGAAGCTGATCGCGCAAACCGGGAAGGTCGGCGCCCACGTCGATGTCGGGGCCTGTACCGAGCGGGGTATTGCGGTGGCCGAGGGTGCGGGCTCGCCCTATTCCACCGCAGAACTCACCTGGGCATTGATCATGTCCGCCATGCGTCGCATTCCGCATTACGCAGCCAATCTCAAGCACGGGGCCTGGCAACAGGCGGGGTTGAAAGCGGCCTCCATGCCGGCCAATTTTGGCGTCGGCATGGTGTTGCGCGGCAAGACCCTGGGCATCTGGAGCTACGGCCGTATCGGTCAACTGGTCGCCAACTACGGGCGTGCGTTCGGCATGCGCGTCGTGATCTGGGGCAGCGATGCATCACGGGCACTGGCCGCTGCCGACGGCTTTGACGTGGCCACCAGCAAAGAAGAATTTTTTGAATCGTCCGATGTGCTCACGCTGCATCTTCGACTGAGTGCGGGCAACACGGGCTGCGTGACACTGGAGGACCTCTCACGCATGAAGCCGACCGCCTTGCTGGTCAATACCTCGCGCGCCGAGCTGATACAACCCGAGGCTCTGTTGGCGGCGCTGAATCGTGGACGCCCGGGCTTGGCTGCGGTCGATGTGTTCGAGTCCGAACCCATTTTGCAGGGCCATGCGCTGCTGCGGCTGGAGAACTGCATCTGCACGCCGCACATCGGTTTCGTCGAGCAGGAAAGCTATGAAACGTATTTTTCGGCAGCTTTTGACAATGTGGTGAATTTCATCAAGGGAACCCCCACCAACATCGTGAACCCGGGCGCGCTACAGGTTCGCCGCTGAAACTGGACCCGTCTGCGGCCTCGCACCTGGGCAGAAACCCAAAGACTTACCACCGAGGATTGGTGGCCCTGCAGACGCAGCATCGCTGCGCGACCCTTGGCGGCGCCCTGATCGATCAGGGCTTCTTTTTGCCGGGCGTCTGGTTCGGCGCCGTCTCGTCTGGCGGTGCGAAGTCGAGCACGTCGAAATCGATCAGCTGCAGGTTGTTGTCATCGTCGCGACTCCCACCTTGGGACATGGACGTTCCCACCGGCACATCCACCTCTGGCAAAGAGGCCTCGAACGCAGAGAACTCGGAGAGGTCGTCCAGGTTCACGTCCAGCCCCAGGTTAGGCGAGGCTGGTGGTTGTTGCTCCATCGGCAGCGTCATGGCACCGCCCGGACGGTCGTTCCGAGACATGCCACCACGCCGCACCGTGGCCTTGAGCGCCTGCACTTTGGTGTTCTCGAAGTCCTTGGGTACCTTGGAGTCAACCGCCTGGCGCTCGATCATTTCCTTGGCCATCGCGTACAGCAGCAGCAGTTCGCGGTAGGCCTCAAGGTCGAAAACCTCGGCCTGCGGGTCACCCACCTCACGGAAGATGGACTGCTCGATCACGTCGAGCACGCGGGGCTCTGGCCACAGGGCCTGAATGCGTGCCAGCGCGCGTTCGTAGAATTCCAGCCCCCGACCCTCGTCGCTGAACTGGTCAAAGGCTGGCGCGCCGGCGTTGAACATGCCGTTGAAATCGGCGCGTAGACGTTCGTAGTCGTCTCGACGTTCCAGCCGGTGATAGATCTTGAGCAAATCGAGATAGGCCAGCGGGCTGGGCACCTGGCTCTCGGCGATGTGGTCGCACAGCACCTTGATGGCTTGCTCGTCCTGCCCGAGGGAGATGAAAAAATCGGCCTGCTGCTGAACATCGAAGAGCTCTTCGGCCGCCACGGATCGCGAAGCGGCCTGGCTTCCCACAAAATCCACCCGGTCGGCTGCCAAGGGGCCTGGCGTGCTGTCGATATCCAGATCGACGTCGATATCGTCCATTTTCGCGCTGGCTTCGAGCTGGGCGGCTCGCGATAGCGGCATACGTGAAGGCGCAGCTTCCGGGGTCAGGTCGAGGTCGAGATCGAGATCGTCGACAGGGGATTCGGATTTGGAAGCACCTGACGGCTGCACAGCGGGCGACGCGGGGCGCTTCGTTGCATCTTCCTGCGCCCACCACGCTTTTTCGTCGGCGAATTGTGAGCGGGCTTTCTGCCGACGCCACAGACGCAGCAGGGCCATCAGCGCCAGCGCCAGCAACGCCCCCAGGCCGTAAGTCAGCCACTGCCATTGCCGCGACTGCTCCACACGGGAAGACAGCTCGCTGATGGTGGCCTGGCTGTCGGACTGCGACGCACGCAACGCATTGACCTCGGCGGTCAATGCCGCGAGCTTTTCCGCATCGCGAACCGCATCCTCCGAAGATGTATTCGGGGCACCCAACAGACCGCCTGCTGCCGCGCTCGCCACGTCCGTGCTGGCGGGCTCGCTCACCAGTGAGGGGGGAAGCTTGGGCGCCGGATCGCCCTTGGTCACCGGGCTCAGATCAATGGCATCGAGCTGAAGGCGTGGCGCAGGCGGCGGCGCAGGCGGCGGCACAGCCCGCTCGCTCACCACGCGACTGGATCGGGGTGGCGACGTACGGGCCGGGGGCCGGGGGCGATCCGCAGCTGCCCGTGGCGCCCGCACATCTCCCGCGGGGTTTGGCGCAGCCGGATCGCTCCCGGGCGCACTGGCGACCGGCGCGGGCAAGGCATCGCCAGCAATGGCGGACACATCGGGTAGCGGCCGGGCCGAGGTTGTGCTGGCCGCCTCCTGCGATGCGTTGGACTGCGTCGGCTCGCTCACGGGATCTGCCAACAAGACGTAGCGCCGGGTGAACGCTGCGGTACAACCCGCACGTAACTCCACGGTGACCACCGGTTCGTCGATCGGTACCGTCGCCTGGATGCGCACCGAAGCCTGCGCGTCGGGCATGGCGCGCTGCAAGTTGGCGCGGACGGCGGATGGCACGAGCCGGGTTTCACCGTAAAGCACAACTGCGTTGAGGCAGATATCTGTCTCGCCCTCGCCTGGTGCCAGAATCGCCTCGACCCGCATGTCAAGCGGGCGGCCGAGCACAGCCGCTCCACTGTGGTGCCCCAAGGTGATCGCCGAACTGCTCAGGGCAGTTGATAGCAAAATCCCGCCTATCGAAATTTGGCGCACGTCAGGAACCTTTGTTTACATTGAGCGAATATTTTGGCATAGGTCCAACCCGCTCCCACCATTCAAATCCCCGTATGCAAGTCATATTCCACACGACAGGCCTTGTTGGCACGGGCGCCATGGGCCGGGGCATCGCCCAAATGGCTGCCCAGGCCGGCAGTCAGGTGTTGTTGTACGACACACAGCCAGGGGCTGCCGAGGCCGCACGCAGCGCGCTGCAGACCACCTGGGCCACGCTGGTGAACAAAGGAAAACTGGAGGCGGCCCAGGCCCAGGCCTACCTGGCGCGGGTTGACGCGGTGGACAGCTTGGCTGCGCTGTCTGCCTGCCAGCTGGTGATCGAGGCGGTGGTGGAGCGGCTGGACGTGAAGCGCCTGCTGTTTGCCGAGCTGGAAGCTCTGGTGCAGCCCGGCACGGTGCTGGCGACCAACACCTCCTCGCTGTCGGTCACCGCGATCGGCGCTGGGCTGCTGCGACCAGAGCGCCTCGCGGGTTATCACTTCTTCAACCCGGTTCCGCTGATGCGGGTGGTCGAGGTGATCGCAGGGGTGCACACCGCAGTTCAGGTCTGCGAGCGCCTCGCGGCGTATGCACGGCAGTTTGGTCATGCACCGGTATCGGCACAAGACACGCCCGGCTTTATCGTCAACCATGCGGGGCGGGGCTACGGTACCGAGGCCTTGCGCGTGGTGGGCGAGCGCGTGGCGGATTTCGCCACCACCGACCGCATTCTGAAAGACCAGATGGGTTTTCGCCTCGGTCCGTTTGAGCTGATGGACCTCACCGGGCTCGACGTGTCCCATCCGGTGATGGAGACGATTTACCACCAGTACTTCGAAGAGCCGCGCTATCGCCCCAGCGTGATCACCGCGCAGCGTCTGGCCGGTGGACTGCTGGGAAAGAAAGTCGGGGCTGGTTTTTACGCTTACGCCGAGGGCGTGGCGCAGTCCCTGCCCGAGCCAACGGTGCCCGACATCGCCACGCTACCGCCCGTCTGGGTGTCGCCCAAGGCAGCGCGCCGCGTGGAGCTTTATCAGCTGCTCAAACAGCTGGGTGCGACCATCGAGACCAGTTCGATTCCCTGCGCTTCGGCGCTCATCTTGGTGGCGCCGCTGGGCCTGGACGTGACCACACTGGCCGCCGTCGAGCGGCTGGATCCCGCGCGCACCGTTGGCATCGACATGATGCTCGACGACAACACCACGCGCCGCCGGGTGCTCGCCACCAACCCCGCCACCCGGCGCGACATGCGCAATGCCGCGCACGCTCTGTTTGCCCGGGACGGCAAGGCCGTGAGCGTGATCCGCGACAGCGGTGGTTTCGTGACCCAGCGCGTGGTGGCAACCATCGTCAACATCGCCGCCGACATGTGCCAGCAAGGCGTTTGCTCTCCCGCCGACCTCGACCTTGCGGTCACGCTCGGCCTGGGTTACCCGCTGGGGCCGCTCGCCATGGGCGACCGCATCGGGCCCGCCAATGTGCTTGAGATCCTGTTCAACCTGCAAACCGTCTATGGCGATCCACGCTACCGCCCTTCGCCCTGGTTACGCCGTCGTGGCGCGCTCGGGTTGAGTCTGCTGCAGGAAGAGGAATGACTGCCCTGCGCTGCTGCGCGTCGTCTCCCCCAAAGAGCTGCGCCTGTGACCCGGCGAAACTGGCGCCACCGCCTGTGCTGATCCCAGACACTTCACGTCAACCTCCCAGCTGTTAGCAACATCCATGACCGCCAGCCTCAAGAGCCACAGCCATGGCCAGACCATGGTGCTGACCATCAGCAACCCCGAACACCGCAACGCGCTCGGCCCCGACATCTACGCCGCCGGCGTGGAGGCTCTCAACGTGGCCGAGGGCAGCGCGGAGGTGCGCAGCGTGGTGATCACCGGCGAGGGCGCGCATTTCTGCGCGGGCGGCGACCTGCAGCGCCTACAGGCCAACCGGCAGGAAGCGCCAGCGGTTCAGTCGCAAAGTATCGAAAGTCTGCACAACTGGATCGAGACCATCCGCAGCTTCCCCAAACCCGTGGTGGCGGCGGTGGAAGGCTCGTGCGCCGGCGCGGGTTTCTCGCTGGCGCTGGCCTGCGACCTGATCGTGGCGGCCCAAAACAGCGTCTTTGTCATGGCCTACAGCAACCTGGCGCTGTCGCCCGATGGCGGCGCCAGCTGGAGCCTGATGCAGGCACTCCCGCGCGCCACCAGCTTGCAACTGCTCATGCTCGGCGAACGCATCGAACCCGCGCGGCTGCAGCAGCTCGGCCTGATCAACGCGGTGAGCGCCGCCGGTGCCGCACTCGACGACGCGCTGGCGCTGTGCGAACGCCTCAACGCGCGCGCGCCCAATGCGCTGGCCAGCATCAAAGAACTGGTTAACGAGGCGCCCCACGCTTCGCTGCACCACCAGCTCGGGTTGGAGCGCGACCACTTCGTGCGCAATCTGTTCCACGCCAACGGCGGCGAGGGCATTGCCGCCTTTCTCGGGAAGCGGCCAGCGCACTACCGCTGACACACCGGGCACCGTCCCGCAACCCCGCACGACGCTGGCGACGCCCACGCGACCCTCTGGTTGCCCGCTGGCCGGTTGCCACCGGTCCCTGTGGCGACAATGGCTCCTCTTTCAGTCACTCAAAAGACAGACCATGGACGAACCGATTCTGACAATGGAAGAACGCGAGGCGATCAACAGCGGTCGCTGGTTCAGCAGCCTTTCCCCCTCCCTTCGTCACGACATCCTGCGATGCGCCTACGTCAAGCGATTCAAAGACAGCGATCTCATCGTTGCCCGCGGCGACCCACCCACCGAATGGACAGCGGTGGCCAAGGGCGCGGTGCGTGTGAGTTCGACCTCGCTGTCGGGCAAGCAGATCACCCTGACGTATGTGGAGCCCGGCGTGTGGTTTGGCGATGTGGCCATGTTCGACGGCGACCAGCGCACCCACGACGCCTACGCGCACGGCCCCACCACCCTGCTCTGCGTGGCGCGCAACGACTTCCAGAAAATCCTCAGCACCCATGTGGAGCTGTACGAGGCGCTGATGCGCCTGCAGGCGCGGCGCATCCGCACGCTGTTTGGTCTGGTGGAAGACCTCAACACCCTGCCGCTGCGCGCGCGCCTGGCCAAGCAGCTGCTGCACTTGGTGCGCAGCTACGGCGTGCCCTGCCTGTCGGATGGCAACGAGATGCGCATCGGCCTGCAACTGGCGCAGGAAGAACTGGCGCAACTGCTCGGCGCTTCGCGCCAGCGGGTCAACCAGGAATTGAAGTCAATGGAGCGGGAAGACGCCATTCGCATCGAGCAAGGCGGCCTGGTGGTGCGCAACCGCGAACTGCTGATGCGCATCGCAGAAGCCGAGTCCTGACCTTCGCCCGCGTGCGGGCCTGCCCTGCTATTTGCTCGCACCGCCCATGACCGACCAGCACAGCTTCACCGGCACGCGGCCGGTCTCCGGGCAACACGCCTTCGACATCGACGCCCTTAGCGCCTGGCTGCGCACCGAGGTGCCTGGCTTCGAAGGACCATTGCAGGTGGAAATGTTCAAGGGCGGGCAATCGAACCCCACTTACAAGCTCATCACACCCGCCGCCGCTTACGTCATGCGTGCCAAGCCGGGGCCCGTGGCGAAATTGCTGCCGTCGGCCCACGCGATCGAACGCGAGTACCGCGTGATGCGTGCGCTGCAGGGCACCGGCGTGCCGGTGGCAAAGATGTTTGCCTTGTGCGAAGACGAAGCGGTGATTGGCCGCGCGTTCTACATCATGGAATGCGTAAACGGACGGGTCATGTGGGATCAGTCCCTGCCCGATCTCCCCAGGGAAGCACGTGGAGCCGTCTACGACGAGATGAACCGCGTACTCGCCGAGCTTCACAAGGTCAAGCCCAGCGCGGTGGGCCTGGAAGGCTACGGCAAGCCCGGCAACTACTTCGAGCGCCAGATCGGCCGCTGGAGCAAGCAGTATGTGGCGTCCATCACGCAGCCGATCCCGGCCATGGACGAGCTGATGGCCTGGCTGCCACAGAACATTCCCGCCATGGCGAGAGACGAATCTCTGGTGTCGGTGGTGCACGGCGACTACCGGCTGGACAACCTGATGTTTCACCCCAGCGAACCGCGGGTGCTGGCGGTGCTCGACTGGGAGCTCTCCACCCTGGGCCACCCGCTGGCCGATTTCAGTTACCACTGCATGGCCTGGCACATTCCGCCGGGCGCATTCCGGGGCATCGGTGGACTGGATGTACAGGCACTCGGCATCCCGCTGGAGGCCGACTACATCGCGCGCTACTGCGAGCGCACCGGCTTTGCCACCCCAGCGCAGCTGCAAGCCGACTGGAATTTTTACCTCGCCTACAACCTGTTCCGGCTCGCGGCCATCCTGCAAGGCATTGCCAAGCGGGTCGAGGCGGGCACCGCGTCCAGTGCGCAGGCGGTGTCTTCCGCTGCCGGCGCCCGCCCGCTGGCCGAACTGGCCTGGCGCTTTGCCAGCGCCGCCTGAACCGCCACACCCTGTCAAGTTCTGCCTTTCACTGGAGTCCCCATGCAATTCGACTACACCGACAAAGTCAAGGCCATGCGCGAGCGCCTGCTCGCCTTCATGGACGAGCACATCTACCCCAACGAGGCGCGCTTTTACGCCGAAATCGCGACCAACCGCCAGACCGGCAACGCCTGGATTCCCACCCGAATCGTCGAGGAACTCAAGCCCAAGGCGCGCGCCGCCGGTCTGTGGAACCTGTTCTTGCCCAGCAGCGCCCGCGCGCCCGAGGGCCTGACCAACCTGGAGTACGCGCCGCTGTGCGAAATCATGGGCCGGGTGCCGTTTGCCGCCGAAATCTTCAACTGCTCGGCGCCCGACACCGGCAACATGGAAACCTTGGAGCGCTACGCCAGCGAAGCCATCAAAGACCGCTGGATGGAGCCGCTGCTGCGCGGCGAAATCCGGTCGGCGTTCCTCATGACGGAACCGGCTGTGGCGTCGTCGGATGCGACGAACATTCAGTGCAGCATCGAGCGCGATGGCGACGAGTACGTGATCAACGGCACCAAGTGGTGGTCTTCTGGCGCGGGCGACCCGCGGTGCGCGGTCTACATCGTGATGGGCAAGACCAACCCCGACGCACCCCGCCACTCGCAGCAGTCCATGGTCGTGGTGCCGTCGGACACCGTGGGAATCGAGGTGATTCGCGCGCTGTCGGTGTTTGGCTACGACGATGCACCGCATGGCCACATGGAAGTTCGGCTGAAGAATGTGCGCGTGCCGGTTGGCAACCTGCTGCTGGGCGAAGGCCGCGGCTTCGAGATTGCGCAGGGCCGCTTGGGCCCCGGCCGCATTCACCACTGCATGCGCTCCATCGGCGCGGCCGAGCGCGCACTCGAACTCATGTGCCAGCGGCTCAACAGCCGCGTTGCGTTTGGCAAGCCGGTGTCGGCCCAGTCGGTCTGGCACGAGCGCATTGCCGACGCGCGCTGCCGCATCGAGATGGCGCGCCTGCTCACCCTGAAGGCAGCCTACATGATGGACACCGTGGGCAACAAGGTGGCCAAGGCCGAGATCGCCATGATCAAGGTGGTAGCGCCCAACATGGCCTGCGACATCATCGACATGGCCATCCAGGCCCACGGCGGTGGCGGCGTGTGCGACGACTTTCCGCTGGCCTACAGCTACGCAGGCCAGCGCACGCTGCGCCTGGCCGACGGGCCAGATGAGGTTCACCGTCAGTCAATCGCCAAGCTGGAGCTGGCCAAACACATGGCCGTGAAAGCCGAGATTGAGATGCCGATCACCAGGGGCTGCTGACGCCGTCGATATCGTGCGCTGCGAGGTTGGTTGCCACCCTCGTCGAACCGGTCTGCGACGCCACACCACAACATTTGAGGCTGTCGGCCAAAAACGCACCCGCCAGCGGGTACAATTCTCTGCTTAGTCGGAGCGTAGCGCAGCCTGGTAGCGCATCTGCTTTGGGAGCAGAGGGTCGCGAGTTCGAATCCCGCCGCTCCGACCATTCACAGCAAAAGCAAAAAGGCCCACTGCGTGGGCCTTTTTCGCATCCGACGTTCACCCGTCACCCTGTCTGCCCGTAGCTCAACCGGATAGAGCAGCTGCCTTCTAAGCAGCAGGTCGGGGGTTCGAGTCCCTCCGGGCAGGCCAAAGTTTCTTTTTAGATCAAAAATCTTTCTCAGCGACCCACTCCTTGCGGGCGATTGAAAGCCGCTGATGTCAGCCGGTCAATGCCGCCCCGGTGTTTAACAGCAGTCAGAGCAACCCGGCCATCGTGAACGACCACCATTGTCCACCATTGTTCTACCCTACAGGCTTCTCGGTTTGTTCTGCAAATCAGGGGTGATCAAAAATCCAGGCCCTACAACAACCTGCTGAGTTGTGCTTCGAACCACCCAAATCCGACGCGCTCCTGCTCCAACCGCAGTCTGGGCTGGATGCGATCGAAGCGCAGCTCGTCATAGACCTCAGCCTCCTGCGCCGTCAGGCATAACAACTCGTGGCGCGCAGGCTCGGACTCCTCGCCCCACTGGAGACGATGTGCCAGCAGCGTCTCGCGGTCCATGAGGAAAGACGATGCATGGGGGAAGTGGCCACGCAGCTGATGAAGGATGGCAAAGCCATGGGTGTCGATGTCACCCCAGTAGTACAAGTGGCTTCGGTGCAACCAGGCCGCGCGCGCCAACGCTGCCCAGCCGTAACCCGCACCAAAGATAACAATGGCTCTGGCCACCGGCGGAAAGGCAAGGAAGTTGGTCTCGTTTTCCGTGATGAACACGTGATCAACGGGTAGCGCGAGCGCGGCGAAGCTCGACGCGTCCAGCGTGATGTCCGGCAATCCTTGGCAGCCTGACAAGCTGGGCAGGTTCGGATCGAGCAGTCGGAAACGAATCCGCACCGGCTTTTCCAGGAAGCCGAACCGACGGGCGAACTGTGATATCCCGCTCGCACTGTTGTCGATCATCTCGGGCGGCAGCGCCAGGTCCAACAGCTCGATCAACACCCCCCGGTGAACCTCGATGAATTTGCTGTCCACCCCCGGCGCATCCACCTGCCGCAGATAGACGCCAGGATGGGGATGGGTTTGCAACCAATGAACAACGGCTAAAAGGCGATCCCACCGATCGATCAGATCCAGGGCCTGAAGCGGACGCCGAGACATCCAATCGAGAAGCGCTGGCTGCATGGTGGCGGTCTGTTGCCACATCGTCGCGAAGCGTTGTGCCTGACTGGTTTTTCCGATCATCGCCAAGGCAGCTTGAAGTGTGTCGACCCAAACGACCGAGGGCAGACGCTGGGCTCCCTGCACCCGATGGTTCCAATCTCGCCACTCAATCCGCACATGCGGGGTGGCGACGAAGGCGTGCAACCAGTCCCGAACAGCCTCGAACCGGTGAGATAAATCATCGGCGCTGGGGGTCTTGAGCGACAGGCGCACGGGCCAGATCAGAGAACTCGAAACCGAAGCACGCAGCAAGTCTCCTCGATCCCAGAAGCGCTGAACCTGGGCGCGAAGGTCTGCTGTCCTCGTCCAGTTCATGGTGATGCACCGCCTCCAACAGTCCTTGCCTCAGCGCTTCCTGCACGCTGACTTTCCGCCTGAAGTTCCGCCTTTTGCGCGCGATATTCCTCGATCGACAGACAGCGCAACTTGGAATCCCGCCCTCCTTCGTTGTGGACGAAACCAACGCTGGCCACGAAAGGTTCGATGATGTGGATCTTCTGCAGCGGCGTGACGATCAGCAACTGCAGGTTGAGTTGCTGGAACAAGCGAAGTCCGTACTGCGCCGACTCGTCCGAACCGCGCCCAAATGCCTCGTCGATGACCACGAAGCGAAACGACCGCGAACGCACAGCGCCCCACTCCAGCCCGAATTGGTAGGCCAGGCTCGCGGCCAGCACGGTGTAGGCGAGCTTTTCCTTTTGCCCACCGGACTTTCCACCCGAGTCGGAATAGTGTTCGTGCTCTACACCATCGGCATGCCAACGCTCACTCGCAGAAAACAAGAATCCGTTGCGCACGTCAGTCACCTTGGCGGTCCAGCGCCGGTCGGCATCCGACAGTCCCTCTCGCCCACGAAATCGGTCAATGATGCCCTTGACCTGCAAGAATTTGGCCTCTGAGTACTGTTCGTCAGATGACCCCGTGAGCGCGCCCTCGGTACAGGCGCGCAGGTCCTGCTGAAAGTCACGGATCTCTGCATCCGGACTGGGCTGTGCCACCAGCACGATGTAACGCCCGGGGTTGTAGTCGATCACCTGAAGCGATCGATTGATCAGGTCCACGCGCTCCTTGATCGTCTCACGCTCGCGGGCGAGCTGGGCGTTGAAGTTCGCGATTTCATTGATGGTGTTGACATTGAGGAGCTCCTTGAAGCGGGCTTCAAACCGCGGCAGGTCATCGCTCTTCAAACCATCGAGCATCCTCTCGTACTCGATCAGGGCTGCCAGGCTGACATCCAGCTCCACGGTTTCTGCCTTGAACTCCTCCTTGAAGCCGCGCATGGCGTTCACAATGCGCTCGGTCAGGCGGGCCAGGCGCTTGCCCTCCGCGTCGATGCGCTCTTGCAGCCATCGGCGCATGTCCTGCTCTCGGTTGTCGCTGGACTCCACCGAGAGTTGATGCTCGCCGAGTGCCTGCACGCGCCAGTCGTTCAATCGGGCAACCTGGGCGGCATCCAGAGGCATGCCGTCACAGACTGCGCTGGCCTCAGTCCGCAGATCTTCGGCCGCCGTGTGCTTGGCCCTGACCTCGCCGCGCTTGCCCAACGCCTCACCGTACCTGGCCTCGGTTTCGCACAATCGGTCCTGCACCTCCTTCAACTGCCGTCCCAGCTCCTGTAGGGTGTCGGATGCAGATTCCAGTCGCACGCGCTCCTCTGAGAGAGACGCGATCTTGCGCGCCAGGCTCATCCAGTCGATGTCGGCGAAGCGCGAGAACTCCTCCAGGCGGGCCAGCGTCTCCAGCCTGCCCTTCAGCTCCGAGCGTGCATCTCGAATCTCACCGATGAGGTGGCCCAGCTTGGCCAACTTCTCTTCCAGGCGCTCGCGCTGGTCACGCAGCGTGCGCAGCTTGTCGGCGTTGCTCCAGCCCAGCACGTAGCGGCTGCGGTCGTCGATGCGGCTGCGGTCGTCCTTCTCATGGCGGCCCGATGGATCCTTGATCTGCCCGGAACGCGTGATGGCACGGGTTTCGCGGTGAAACTGCTCTCCCGTCTCGCAACAGGCCACGTCAAAGCGGTTGCGAAGCTCCTGTTCCAGCCAGTCGTGGTGCGGCGAATCGGGCTTGACGACGAGCTTTCTTACCAGCGACTGCGGATGAAGGCCGGTGCCCTGTCCGGGCTTCTTCGGCCGCACATGGAAATACACCAGACGCGCGCCCAGATGCTGTCTGTCTACCCATTGCGCGACGGCTTGGTAGTGCGCGTCCGGGACCAGCAACGCAACGCCGAAGCCTCGCAGCAGCCGCTCTGCTGCGCCCTCCCACTCGCGCTCATCCTCACGCACCTGGATGAGTTCACCCGCGAATGGCAGGTCGCCTTCGTCAATCGAAAGCGCTGCGCACAGCGCATCACGGATGCGAACCTGGGCAGCATCAATGTTGCTCCTGCGCCGCTGGAGGCTGTCGATCTCTTCGGACAAGGCCGTGTGTTCCTCACGTCCCTTGCGAAACGCAAAATCCTCCTCGCTCTCACGGTTGTCCAAGTCTGCAATCCGTTCGCGCAAGCCTTCCGCGCGAGCAGCAATGGTTTGTTGCTGGGCGAGGAACATCGCCTCATCGGATGGCGAGGTCTCGTCCATGCGGGCAAGCAAGGTGCTGTAGCGATCGGCCTTCTGCTGGCGCTGGGCCTTTTCGTGCTCCAGGCGGCGAATCTCGGCAGCCAGTTCCTCCAGCCGGTTACCACCGTTCTCACGCAGGTCACGCTCAAGCTTCGCAATCTCCCGTCGCTCGGATTCGCGCTGGATGCCCCAACGTTCGAGCTGGGCATCAAGCCGGGAGGCATCGTCTGCCAGCAGCGCCAGCCGCCGGTCCAGCAGCTCGCCTTTGAGGGCAGCGAAATAGGGCTGCAGCGCGTCGCGCCCGTCGCGCCAGCCCTGGATCTCTGCGACCAGTGCATGGTGGCGACATCCATCTTCGACCAGGGGAGCGAGCAACTCAACCTGACGCTTGGCCTTGAGCACCGCCTGATGGGCGCGGTCCAGATCGTCAAAGTGGCGGATCAAGGCCTCGATGCGGCTGCCCACATCAAACGGCTCCAGCATGTGGCTGCGCACAAAGTCGGTCAGGTTGCCCACCGATTTCATCGAGACGGTCTGGTGAAACAACTCCAGTGCCTGCTCGTGCTCGATACCGAAACGACGACGAAACCAGGCGCAGTAAGGCGGGAAGCTGTCGAACAACTCACAGCCCGAGGCGCGCAGCTTCTTGCGCAAGGCGGTGATATCGGCGCCGAAGTGGGCGAAGTCCTCAGCAATGCTCATCGGGCGCTCGGTCGCCACAAACAAGCGAGCGGGTTGGCCTTGAGCGTCCTTCATCCAGAAAACCTGGGCCAGGGTCACGGCCTGGTCATAACCCTCATTGCGGAAGACGCCCAGGATGACCGAATAGCTCGACGCATCACGCAGCGCCACGGGTCGGGCACTGCCGGTGACCTCGTTGCGCTCGCTCTTGTAATGACCGAGCACGTACGAGCGCAGGCTGCGCTCGCGGGCATCTGCTCCAGCGGCCTTGTTGTAGGCCACGCGGTGCGCGGGCACAAGCAACGTGGTGATGGCGTCGACCAACGTGGACTTGCCCGAACCAATATCGCCAGTGAGCAGGCCATTGCGACCTTCGAGGTTGTAACGCCACACCCGCTTGTCAAAGGTACCCCAGTTGAGCACCTCCAGCTGATGCAAGCGAAACCCTACCCGGGTGTTGTCATCCACAAAATCCAGTGACAGCGAGGGTGACTCAAGCATCTGCCGCCCTTTCGGCAAGGGGCTTGCCAGGGACTGGGCCGGCCAGTGCCGTGCGGTAGACCTCCAACCGTGCGTCGAAGTCGGCCAGCCACTGCGCGTCGACAAAGGCCCTCAGAATGCGCCGCACTTCGAAGTTGCCCCTGTCCAGCCCGCTGCCGGCAGCGGGTTTGAGCCGACGCAGAAAACCCAGATCGACCACCTTGGTGATGGTCGCGTCCACTTGATCGATGAGCCGAGCCTCGTTCGTCCCATCTGGCAAGAACACACGCATCAGCTCTGCCATCTCGTCGCGCGATAGAACCAGGCGGGTGTCACCCCCTCCAGCGTCGAACTCCGCCAGGCGCTTTCGCAGCAAGGCCAGCATCAAGCTCACCGAATACGCCAGGGGGCGCCGCGCGACGAGCCGGGGCAGCCGTGGTGCGCCCTCGGACTCGTCTGGGTCGGGGCGGCCTTTGAGGAACGCGTAGCCCTCGGCTTCATCCAACACCAGGTCGAGCAGCAGCACCGCCGCTTGCTCCCGCACCCGCGCCTGCAAACGAAGGAGGCTCGTCCACAAACGCTCATCATCCTCACGGTAGAGCACGCCCTTGAGCAGGTGCACCATCAGCTGCGTCAACTCGGGCACAACCGGCAAAGCAGCCGGCTGAGCGTCCGCTGACGGACTCTCGTTTAGCGATTCATTCATGTTCTTCTCCCTTCCAAACCACGACAACCGGCGTCATCGCGTGAAGATCACACGGGGCAGACGCGCCTCGCGCGTCACCGGTTCACCCTCTGGATTGTTCGCCATCCACCGGATGGGCTCCTCAACCGTTTCGTCGACAACAGCGCGCAAGCCTTCCACTGGCGCGGCACCACCGCCAACGCCATCACCGGCGTGGGCCAACTCCAGATAGGCCACCAATTCGGCGAGTCCTTGTTGCAGTGGTTCGTCATGGATCAAATCACGCAGCGTAATCTGCGGCTGCGCGCGCAGCGCTCGCCGGACCGTTGCACGCAGACGCGCTTTATCCACAACGATCTGGTCGAACAATCGAGCGGTGCTGATGTCGTCTTCTGCCTGGTCAGCCTCCAACGCCAGATCAGCGAGGCGCGGCTTCACACTCAGCGTGAAAAGGGGTCGCTCCATTGGCAGCTCGAGCTCTGCCCCCATCCCGTCAATCGTCATCAAGCCAACGGTAGGCGGAACAGTCCGCAGGGACAGCGCCTTGCTCTCAATGCCGTGCAGCAAGTCGAGGATGCGCCGATTCTCCAGAAAGGCCCGGTCGTCCAGAAACCGGCGCAGCTGCTGCGACAACTGAGCCACGGTGCGCTGCGTGTGTTCGCCGGCTTCAAGCCAATCGTGGTGCACGCGGCGCGTACGCGGCTCGGGTTTCAGCGCTGCCACAACCGGCAGCGCCAACACCTGATCCAGCCGCGCGGAGAGTTCCTCCTGGCGGCTGCTGGACATGAGAAAGTCCCAGAATGCGCGGAAACTTCGGCCTTGGTCCGAGTCCCCAATCGCATCGCGCTCGCCCATGATCTCGTCGAGCAGCGCGCCCTTGGAACCTTCCCACAGGGCAATTTTCTCGCGCACTTTGCGATCGAGCAGGCGAAAGTTGTGCTCCACCTCGCGGAAGTCGGACAGCAGTTCTCGGGCGAGCTGTTGAAACTGCTGGAAGCGGTCCTTGACCGCTGTGTCATCCAGCACTGGTGCATCGCCAGCCAGCACGCGGGCGATCTCCACATCGAGCTCATCACGCTTCTTGCGCAGGTCGTCCACTCGTTTGACGGGGTCAATCTCGGTGCCAGCGCTGATCTGCTCCAGCAGCGCAAACAGCGTCAGCAGGCGCGACTCGGTTCCCACGAACGCCCGTTCGGTGAGTGACACCAGCCATGCCATGGCTTTCTCGGTGGCCGGTGTCAGGTCGAATTGCGCCTCGTCGGTTCCGGGCTTGTAGAACTTTCGCAACCAGCCCTTGTCAGCAGCAGCCCAGTCGTTGAGGTATTCCACAGCAGCTTTGGGGTAGGCCTCGGATCCGAGCTGCTCGCGCAAGACAAAAAGCTCATCCTCCAGCGCCTCGGCCAGGTCGGCCTCGCTGATAACGCGCTCATTCGGCGCAACAAAGACACGGTGCAGGAAATTGGCAACCAGCGGCGCATGCGGCGAGGCCAGCAACCGCCAGGCGGGGTGGCGGTCACGCAGCGTGACGAGGGTAGCGTGGTTCACAACGGTCCACTCACGGGCTCACTCCTTCAACTGGTGTCATGGGCGCAGTTTCGATTGGGTCCAACCTTGGGCTGGAGGTGCCTTCAAAGTATCCCATCGCGCCAAAGGTCACCCGCCATGGCCATCGCACAGCCATCGCTGGCAATGCAATTTTGAACGACGGCAGATCTTGAATCGGGAGGCGCAAGAGGCTGCTGAAACACCGCTAGGAACCTGCGCGGCAGAAGAATCGTTGGCTGCAAACCGCCCGCAGTGGTCCATTTTTCACCGTCTTTTTGCCCCATAGCCGAGCTATGAAGCGGCAAATTCGGCAAAAACTGGCCTCGCTGGGGGCAGCTTTCGCTTTCAACGCCTTCTGCCGCGCAGGCTCCTAGGCGAGTCATCCATTCGGACGGGGCATCGTGTCGTGGACACGATCACCTGCGCATCAGAGCAAAGGGCGCAGATCTTGCGCGGCCTCCAGCATCTGAGGCAAAAAATCGCGTTGTAGCGCAGTGGGCGACAGGTCCTGCCGTGAGGCCACCACGTTGAGCGCGGCCACCGTCTCACCCCGCATGTTGCGCAGCGGTACCGCGAGCGCATGCACGCCCACCTCATGCTCCTCGCTGGCCAGCGCCAGATCGACGGCGCGCACGCTCTCGATCACAGCCCGCAGTGCGGTCGCATCGACCACGGTGCGTGGCGTCAGCCGCCGCAACTCGCGCCCCTCAATCCAGGCGTTGAATGCCGCTTCTGGCAGGGCGGCCAGCAGCACGCGGCCGGTGGAGGTCGCGTGCAGTGGCAGGCGGGCGCCCAGGTGCAGGCCGTAAGCCATCGGGCCCTGCCCGCCGGCCGACCCGCTGCGCGCCACGATCACACCCTCGTCGCCATCGCGAACCACCGCCGAGAACGAGCCGCTGGTCTGCGCAGCCAGCCGGTTCAGGGTGGGCTGCAGCAGACGGGGCAGACGCGCCGAGGCCAGGTAGCTGCCCGAAAAACGCAACACCTTGGGCGAGAGCCAGTAGTGGCTGCCATCGGTGTCCAGGTAGCCCAGGTGTGCCAGCGTGAGCAGGTGCCGGCGCGCCGCGGCACGCGTAAGGCCGGCGCGCTCGGCCGCCTGCGTGGCATTGAGCCGCTGACGTTCGGTGTCGAAGCTCTCCAGCACCGCCATGCCTTTGGCCATGCCTTCGATGAAGTCAGCCTTGGCGATGGGTCGTGTCGTGAATGGCATATTGCGCGATGATCGCACAGGCAGGCGAATCATCGCGCAGCGGGCAAGAATGCCTGTTGCCCAACCCGCCGCAGACACCTACGCTTCGGTGCACCGAAATCATTGCAAGACAAATTCCACGCGTTGTGCCCGCTGCGGGGCACCGTCGAACTGGCTTTACCGGTCGGCTGGCCCAGTGCCCTTGAAAGGGTCATGCGGCAGGTGACGCTGACTTGCCCCAACCCATGAGAACCCAGGTTGCCATCATCGGCGCAGGCCCATCAGGCCTGTTGCTCGGTCAGTTGCTGCACAAGGCCGGCATCGACGCGGTGATTGTCGAGCGCCAGTCGCCCGACTACGTGCTGAGCCGCATCCGCGCCGGCGTGCTGGAACAGGTGACCACGGATCTGCTTGACGAGGCGG
>JAIFNE010000137.1:7131-8671 GCA_020047875.1 Hydrogenophaga sp. | reverse complement strand
CTGCGCATGAAGTTTGATTCCCAATGCAGTCGTAACTTTGAGGATGGTTGCAAAGCTAGGGTTTCCCTCCCCGGAAAGCGCTTTGTAAAGGCTCTCTCTTCCCAAGCCGGTATCGCGCGCAAGTTGCGACATCCCCTTGGCTCGCGCAATGGTGCCCAAGGCCTTGGCAATAAAGGCCGCATCGTCACCCGCCTCTTGCAAGCAGGCCTCCAAATAGAGTGCCATATCCTCTTCGGTTTTCAGGTGCTCGGCGCTATCCCATTTACGTAGCTGTAAAGCAGTCATCCGTTACTCCTTCAGTTGGCGCGCCAATTCCTGCGCGGTTTGAATGTCCTGAGCCTGACTGGACTTGTCCCCGCCAGCCAAAAGGATGGGCTCAATGCCGTTTTGCATGGAACTTGACCCTCGGCACCGCGGCATGTAAACCCCAGCGACATCCATCGCGCGAGACCATGAATCTGAGCACCGAAGCCCTGTTTACCGTGGCCCTTGGACTGCAAGCGCCCTGGCGTGTGGAACGCGCCGAGCTCAGCACAGCCAAGCGACGCATCGACTTCGATGTGATCTGCACCGAGCGGCGCATGACCTGCTCGCACTGCGCAACCCCCGACCAAAGCATCCACGAGAGCATCCAGCGCTCCTGGCGCCACCTGGACTTCTTCCAGTTCGAGGCCTGGCTGCACGCCAGCGTGCCCCGCGTGGCCTGCAGCGCCTGTGGCAAGACCAGCCAGGTACCCGTGCCCTGGGCGCGCGAGGGCAGCGGCTTCACGTTGCTGTTTGAAGCGCTGGCATTGAGCCTGTGCAAGGAGCTGCCGGTGGCCCATGCAGCTCGACATCTGAGGGCCGACGCCAAGGCCCTGTGGCGGCGCATCGAGTACTACATCAAAGTCGCGCGCGAGCAAGACGACATGAGCGGCGTGCGCCACATCGGCATCGACGAGACCAGCCTGCGCAAAGGCCATGAGTACGTCACCGTCGTGCACGACCTGGAGCAAAAGCGCCTGCTCTTTGCCACCCAAGGGCGGGATCACAAGACGGTGGAGGCGTTCACCCAAGACCTGCCAGGCCATCGGCCATGTGAGCATGGATATGAGTGCGGCCTACCTCAAAGGGGCTCAGCAGCAACTGCCCAAGGCGGCCATTTGCTACGACCGCTTTCATGTGGCAGCCCTGGCGGGCAAGGCCATGGACGAGGTGCGTGTGGCGGAGTTCAGGGCCCGTCCAGGCGCTGTGGCCACTGCGCTGGGTGAGCTGGACAGCCCCAGTCGGCGCAGCCTGAGCTGGGCGATGCGCACGCACCACGGGGGCTGGAGCGAGCGTCACATGCGAGCGATGTACACGCTGCAGCGCTCGAACCTGCAAAGCGCGCGGGCCTGGCGCATGAAGGTGGCGCTGCGCGAGGTGTACGAGGCGGCGGCAAGCAGTCACAGTGAGGCGGTGGCCCGAGCGGGCCTGCAGCGCTGGATCGGCTGGGCGCGGCGCTCTCGCCTGGAGCCTTTCAAGCGGCTGGCGCGCACGCTCAGCACGCACTTGGAGGGGG
>JAIFNE010000137.1:0-7112 GCA_020047875.1 Hydrogenophaga sp. | reverse complement strand
GCCAAGCGGGCCGCTCGCGGGTTCAGAACGAGCAAGAACTTCATCGCGATTGCGTACCTGCGCCTGTCCAAGCTCAAGCACTTGCCGGCCAATCCGTTTGAGCACGCTGAGCCACGATGCGCGGGTCTCACCACACACCGGTGCTGAGGGTCAAGTTCCATGCAAAACGGCATTGAGCCTCAAGACCTCCTCAACCATCAGCAGATGCTGCTCCATCTGCGCCCGCAAATCCGCTTGCGTCACCGAACTAAACATCTTGCGCCTCCTGTGTGCAGGTAGTCTCAGTTAACACAAGCTGCCTTGACTCCCCAGTGCATATCGCACTGGTTTCTTGAGTTTTTCGACGAGCCCAGCTTTGCTGGCCCGTTTCAGCCAAGCCTTGGCTTGAGACTTTTCGATGCTCAGCAGCATCGAAATATCTTCCTCGGATAGCGCGCCCCCGCGAAACAGAGAGGCTAGCTTGGCGCTGAAATCGTCGTACATATCCAAGGCCAGGCCGCTTCTGCCCACCGGTACTGGTTGCTCGGCTGATGGTGGCTCATCAATCGTCTTACCCGTGGTGTCGCTGGATTCCTCGACATCAGATGTGGCCAACAAATCATTGGCTACGGTCGGTTGCACTGCCAGTTCTTCAGGTCTTGGCTGTGCCGGTAGCTCCTCCTGCAATAGGACAGCTGCCGACTTGGAAGGAGCAGCTTCTTCCGACGCATTCGACTCAGGCGCCAGAAACGACTGCTGAGCCTCGGCAATGTCATTGCCAGACGGCGGCTGGTCAGCAGCTCGGGCGCCTAATAACCCGATGAGCTTGTCTGTCGAGTCTTCCGTCAGGTTGAATGGCATCGCGCCTTCCGCAATCAAAGCGGCATTACCGGCACCCTCGCCGGGTGAACGCACGTAAAGCGGCACCCACCTGTACTTCAGGTTTTCAACCGCCCCCGTCCACGTTCCGCCGTCTCCCAGAGCGGAATCAATGACCAGGGCTTGGTCAGCGAGTGTATAGATGTAGCGGTTGCGGGCCATCGCATTTGCCCCACGACCGAAACCAGCCTCGGGGTAAAACGGCGAAACTAGAACCAAACGCCCTTCCTGCAATCCGACGCGGTTCTGCCGATTGAGGCTGGTCTTGAGCAAATCACTTGGGAGGACACCAATGCAGTACCCACCAGCTTCGGTCACCCCTTGCATAGCAGCACTATCCACTCCATCCGCCCCTCCCGAGACCACCGCTAAACCTTCATCAGCACACTTCGATGCAATCGCGCGGGTGTAAGCCAGAGCAGCGGGTGATGCTTTGCGCGAACCAACAATTGCCAGTCCGCCTTTTTCCAGCAGTGCCTTGTCGCCTGCGCCATACAGCAAAGGAGGGGCCGCGTTCTTCAGCTGGCGCCTTAGCCGCTGGGGGTACTCATCATCCCCTCTTGAAATGACCCACAGCCCCCCTCGAGCCCAGCGCTCCAACGCCAACGCCATGGCAGTGCCGCGGCCCAGCAAGAACTCCACGCGCTGACGCTCTAGCCGCGCCTCCTGAACGCCCGTCAATGCGCTGCGCCCTGAATCGGTCATCAGGTCGGTCGGGCGAAGTGCGAGCGCCTTTAACCACTTGGCTAGTTCGCCATATTCTTTTGGCGCCAGAGGCTGAAAGGCCTCCTGCTTTTCGCCGCCAAAGCGTCCGCAAAGCAGAAGGACTACCTCGGTGTCTTCACTCAAATCTCGTGTACCCATATCAAAACTTTCATTTGGCCGCTGTGCTGGCCAAGGCAAACGGCACCACAGCGTTCACGCCTGCCTCACGCAACAGGACAGAGACCAGGGTCAGCGTCCAAGCTGAATCCACTGCATCGTCGACTAGAAGGACGGGGTCGCAGTAGCAAAGCTCAGTGTCTACGACGAACGCACCGTCTAGGTTAGTGCATTGAAAGAACCGGTTTTCCATCTGCTTCTGCGGGTCCGTCTCGCGCACTTTCTTGACGGCCTCTCGGAATGGTAGGCCCAATGCCTCAGCGAGCCGTTGCGCGAAGTCGGGCACCAGCTCTGGATGCCGAAGTGACGGTATGCAAGCCACCCAGCGCGCCTTGGCGGCATCTGGCCATCGGTGCATTACCAGGTCCGCCGTCGCTTCAACCAACTTGTCGTCAAACCGGCCTGCAGCCTTGCCCTCAGCTACGAGAGAACCCCACACCGGCTCACCCCATCGTGAGAGCACGCGCCCATCCTGGCCACGCAGAGAGTGCGGAATATTCAATCCTCTCCAGCCAAAGTGCTGGGCGTACTGCTCCAGTGCAGTCAGTTCCCATTGCTTCTTGAGCTGAAGCGGCATTTCGCTATGGCGAACGAAGCGGCGCGCTGCGATGAGCGTGGATTGCTCTGTATCAAGGGGCAACACGGTCCGCTGCAAACAGAAGGAACAACGGCCGCAGAGCCCGCTGGTGTTGTCGTCCAGCGCCGTGGCCAGAAAGTACATGGAGCAGCACCGATTTGCCAAGTACGCCTGCATCTGCTCCCACTCCAACTCACGCTGCTGGGTCAGGTGGGCGATGCGCTCGCGGTCCATGGCGAACGGATTTGGGGTGCGAAACCACTTGCCATCAATACGAACCACTGGCGAACGCGGCTCCACCACCAGCAGCTTCAGCACTTTCTCAATTTGCGAAGAGCGCAGATTGACGGCACGCTCCAGGTCGCGCACACGCATGCCGTCTTCGGCTTCATCAAGTGCACTCAGAATACGCTTGACCTGCTGCTCCGGCGGAAACGCCGCCTCACGGAAAAATTTATTGATACTGACTTCTTCTTCACCCGACAGCAGTACGCCGTAAGCAAGTGGTATCGCGCGACCCGCGCGACCCACCTGCTGGTAATAGGCGACCACATTGCCAGGTGTCTGGTAATGGATAACGAAAGTGAGGTCGGGCTTGTCGTAGCCCATACCCAAGGCGCTGGTGGCCACCAGGCACTTCACCTTATTGGCCAACAAAGCGTTCTCCAGCCGCTCTCGCTCGACGGTGTCGATGTCAGAGTGATAAGCGTGCGCATCAATACCGTTTTGCTTCAGCCATGTAGACACGCGCTCGGTATCGCGGGTTGTGAGGGTGTAGACAATGCCGCTGCCTGCCAGTGCAGGTATGCGCTCAGCCAGCCATGCCAAGCGGTCGGCCGTACTGGACATCTGCATCACCTGTAACGCCAAAGTGTTGCGCATCAGGGGGCCACGTTGCACCTTTACATTGCCTCCGAGCTGCGCACCCACATCTCCTTCCACCCGGCGGTTGGCCGTGGCCGTGGTTGCCAACACCGCAATGTTGTTGGGCAACCGCCCCAGCACCTGGCCGATACGCCGGTAATCAGGGCGGAAGTCGTGCCCCCAGTCTGAAATGCAGTGCGCCTCATCGACGACCATCATGCCAATACGCGCGGCGATGGGCTGCAGAACCTGGGTCACGAACTCGTCGTTGGCCAGCCGCTCAGGGGAAATCAACAGCAGGTCCGCACGGTCGGCCAACAGCTCTTGGCGTATCGCAGGCCAGTCGTCTACGTTGGTCGAATTGATAGTCAGTGCGTGGAGCTGCAGTCGGTTCGCTGCCTCAACCTGGTTGCGCATCAGTGCCAGCAACGGCGAAATGATGAGCGTGACGCCGTGCCCCTGCGCCCGCATCAACTTGGCTGCGACGAAGTACACCATGCTCTTGCCCCAGCCGGTGCGCTGGATACACAGCACCTTGCCGCGCTGGTTGACGATGTGGTCAATGGCCTCCCACTGTCCATCCCTGAAGTCCGCTTGCGCGTTTTTCATCGCAATGCGCAGCAGCGCTTGTGCCTCGTCTTGACTGACCATAAATTTCTCTCTCCCTGATTATTCGGCCCGTGCAGCCTGCTTTTGTGCGCGCGTGAAATGGTAGTCGTTGATGCGCTCCCCGCAAAACCAAACACCCCAAACCAAGGCGCGCTTTCTCTCTCTATGTCTTTGCCCCGGTCTTTGTCCCAAGTGATGTTGAGCTTAGACATTTTGTTGTGGCGCAGGACTTCGGCGGTCATGAAGGGGCGGATGTTCAGGCGCACTCCGTCGTTCAGGTCGGGATTCCAGCCGATGGGCTGTTCGGCCAGACGCTTCAAGCGCACAAAGATGTCGTGCGGTGGCTCGTCCTCCAAAAACAGCTCCAAGCGGCGTTTGTCTCGAATCGCCGATCGTGATCTTGTGGGGCTTGGACACCATCGATTTGTCCCAACGGCAAGAGCTGCTTTACGTTGGCATGAGCCGCGCGAAGTCGCTGCTTGTCATCTTTGGGCGTGCGGCAACGTGCGCTGCGTTCAAGGATGCGGCAAAACAATGAATACTTGCGTATTCCACGCGATGGCGTACACCTGCTGAGTATTCTGAGTGACCCAAACGCGGCATACGCTGCCCGGTTTTTTGACCGGAGAGAAGCGATGCCCACACCCAGGTTCAGCCGATGGCAAGTGACAATGCCGGCTTGACCGGCTTTGAGGTGCTCCGTTCAGCCCTCGGTCAGCAGGTCATCAATGCTTAACCTGAACAGCGCCGGTCAAACGACATCCTGGGAGTGTGGGGCCGGCACCACCAGCAAGAAAGGATCAGCAGATGGAAAACTCTGGAAACCCATTGGGTACGTTCGCAAAGGCGGTGGCCACCGAAATCAACGACGCAAAGACGCAGAGGCGTCGCCGTACATCAACCATCCGATTGCGCTGGCCAACGTGCTTGCCAACGAAGCCGGTGTTGGTGATGTGACGGTACTGTGCGCAGCCGTGCTGCACGACACCATCGAGGACACCGAGACAACGTCCGAAGAGTTGCGGGCAATTTTTGGGGTGAAGGTGGCATCGGTGGTGATGGAGGTCACCGACGACAAGTCGCTTGAGAAGTCGGTGCGAAAGCAGCGACAGGTTGAGCACGCGCCGCACATCTCGACCGAGGCAAAGCTGGTCAAGCTGGCCGACAAGATCTGCAATCTGCGCGACATTCTGGCCTCACCGCCAGCGGACTGGACGGCCGAACGCAAGCAGAACTACTTTGAGTGGGCTGCCAAGGTTGTCGCTGGGTTGCGCGGCGTTCACCCTGGTCTGGAGTCCGTTTTCGACGGACTGCTCGCTCGCCAGGCTGATCTGGTCTGAGGGGCGCTGAAATGACCACCTACGAGTCAATCTTGACCATCGACTTTGGCGAGGTGGGATACCGAAGCGGAAAGTCCCCATTTCGCGTCCGTCTGGAGACTGGGCCGCTGGCAGAGTTGATTCGAGCCACGGAAAGCGCTCATCGCGTTTACGAGCTGTTCCTGATCGATCGGCCCGGAGATGTCTGGGACTATGTCTGGGTGATCCTCGACGAGGTGCCGACGCGGGTTGCAGATCGAGTGGGGCGCGCTCGTCAAGATGCTCGACCCAAGCGTGAAGACAGGCCCCACCCTTGGCCCGACAACCGGATTCCGTTCAAGGTGTTCGATAGCCTTTTCTACTGGGCGTGGGACGATACCGAGCCCGAGGATGAAGCCTGGTTGAATCACCGCGACTCCGTTCTGATGCGGTCGTTTGCACGACAAGCGATGTCGATCGCGCGTGCCGCGCAGAGCCGCCTTGACTGGAACGATCACCTGCTGCGTCACGTCATTGCTCGTATCCGATCTGGTGAGCACCCGTATTGCTACCTCGACCGGGCCGTCGCTCGCAAGAAGAGTCGGGAACTGCCCCCCAACGATGCACGTCACTCGGCAGCGTTCTACAAGAAACTGAGCTCGCTTTTACGAGATCCCAATCTGGCGTCGGTGGCCTACCGCGCCGATGGCGACCATCGGGTCCTGCGGATGATGGCGTCCGAACAACGGCGGCGCGCGAACCTCACGGGCCACGAGGCGGGAAACGCGCTGCACGTGAGTGCCTTGGTGAATCAAAAGATCAGCAATGAAGCGTGGGAGTCAGAGATTTGGTTCTTCGACGAAGGACTGGCCCACGGTGATCTGTTCATTGAGGGCGGTGGGCTCGGCGGCGAAAATGTCAAGGCGCTGGTGGAGTCACATCATCGATCGCCCGGCAGGTTCATCTTTTCCTCGCGCGATGAAGGCGACATTGCTGGCTTCGCCAAGGATTCAGGCGACGGATGGGTGCTTTACAGCAAGCAGAGTCCAGATCACCGTCGCGTTGCGCTTCAACGCATCGAGCACCGTCGTAACAGCAAGCTCGGAGCTGTTTTGAGCTTTGCGGACAGTGGAGCAACGATCTTCGACTATGAAAAGTCTGTGGTGCTGGTTGGCGAGGACGTGTCAGCTGCTGCAAGGGGGACATTGGCCTCAGTCCTGGCCGAGTGGCAACGGACGGGTGGGGCCCCCTTGCTGCTTGTCGTTGGTGAAACGGCGTCATTCGATCTTGCCGGCTGCCACGGCGTGGTGAACGTCCCCACTGATGCCTATGACGAAAAGTCGCTGGCACGCTGGCTTTCGGCGGCATTGCAGCAGAAACGACCTTGGATCGACGTAGTCATGGCACTGCAGGCGCCGGACTGGGCGAAACAGGTGCTGGCAGACCGGTCGCAGCACCAGTATGGGCCATGGCCCACATGGGTGGCAGCAACCGAGAGCGAATCACCTCTCAAAGTCGATCAGTTGCTGGATAGCGATCTTGCCCAGCGGCTGATCGAGGCACACCAACGAGCCAAGAGCACACGGCCGCAGATCCTGTAGTCATGGGCTTTGATCATGACTACCACCGCGCAGCACCCGCTTTTGCTCCCAATGCCCGATGGCAGCGCTTTGGGATTGCACGTCAGCCGGTTTGATGAACGGCAGCGACGCCTGCGACTGCGGCTATCGAAGACCGCGACGTGCTGGGACTACGCGCCACTGATTGACGTCGTCCGGCGCGAGCCAGGATTCGACGCGCATCGTTTCACCGGAAAGACTGCGTCTGAATCGGTAGTTGGCAACTTCTTGTGCTCAAAAAAGCCGGGGGTCGAACTTAAGGATGCGGTGAACAAGTAGGGTCAAAACCTGAGTGGCGCGTGAAAAAGCTGCGTTTTGCCAAACCGAAGGATATTTCGGGCGTTTTGCCCCTTTTGGGGCCGGTTTTGCAGGCCTTTCGGCCCGCTTTTCCGGTTCATGGACGCA
>JAIFNE010000033.1 GCA_020047875.1 Hydrogenophaga sp. | reverse complement strand
ATTCACGGCGTCAATGCCGAAATCGCCCAGGGCGAGTTCATCGTCATCGTCGGGCCGTCGGGCTGCGGCAAGTCCACCCTGCTGCGCATGGTCGCCGGGCTGGAGGACATCAGCGGCGGCGAGATCGCCATTGGCCCACGCGTGGTCAACACGCTGGAGCCTGCCGAGCGTGACATCGCGATGGTGTTTCAGAACTACGCGCTCTACCCCCACATGAGCGTGTTCGACAACATGGCCTACGGTCTGAAGATCAAGAAGATGCCGGTGGACGAGATACGCCAGCGGGTAGACAAGGCCGCGGCCATTCTGGAGCTGGGCCATTTGCTTCAGCGCAAGCCACGCGAGCTTTCCGGCGGCCAGCGGCAGCGCGTGGCCATGGGGCGCGCCATCGTGCGCCAGCCGCAGGTGTTTCTGTTCGACGAGCCGCTCTCCAACCTGGACGCCAAGCTGCGCGCGCAGACCCGGCTGGAAATCCAGAAACTGCACCGAGAGCTGGGTATCACCTCGCTGTTTGTCACCCACGATCAGGTCGAGGCCATGACGCTGGCGCAACGCATGATGGTGATGAACAGCGGCAATATGGAGCAGTTCGGTACACCGGAGGAGGTGTATTCGCGCCCCGCCACCACCTTTGTGGCCAGCTTCATGGGCTCGCCGCCCATGAACCTGCTCAGCCACGCGCCCGGCGGCAAAGCAGGCAGCATCCTGGGCGTACGCCCCGAACACATCGACATCAGCCCCACCGGGAGCACCGCTGGATGGACGCTGCAGGTCGACACCGTCGAACTGCTGGGCGCCGAACGCCTGGTACACGCCCGCCTGGGCGATGAAAAGCTGATCATCCGCATTCACGAAGACCAAGGCGCGCCGCCCGTGGGCAGCACCATCCACGCGCTGCCGCGTGAGGATCGGCTGCACTGGTTCGATGCAGCCACCGGGAAGCGGCAATGACGCCCATCACCGCAACGCACTGGCCTTACCCGCGCTGGATTGCGCACCGCGGCGCGGGCAAACTCGCACCCGAAAACACCCTCGCCGCCTTCCGCCTGGGCGCAGCGCATGGCTACCGCATGTTCGAATGCGACGCCAAACTCAGCGCCGACGGTGAAGTTTTCTTGCTGCACGACGACACCCTGCAACGCACCTGCAACGGCCACGGTACCGCCGGTGATCTGCCCTGGAGCGCGCTCAGCCAGCTCGACGCGGGCGCCTGGCATTCGCGCGCTTACGCCGGTGAACCGCTGCCCACGCTGGCCGCGGTGTCGCGCTGGTGCATCGCCAACGGCTTGCTGCTGAACATCGAAATCAAGCCCACACCGGGCTTGGAACGCGCCACCGGCGAAGCCGTGGGTCGCCTGGCACAGCAGCTGTGGGCAAACGCACCGGTGCCGCCACTGCTCACCTCGTTTCGTCCAGATTCGCTCGCGGGCGCTCGCGCCACCGCCGAGCAACTGCCGCGCGGGCTGCTGCTCGACAGCCTGTGGCCGGGGTATCTGCCCATGGCCGAACAGCTCGGGTGCGTCGCGATCGTTTGCAACCACGCGCTGTGGGACGCTGCGCTGGTGCACCAGGTGCGAGCGGCCGGCATGCGCCAGCTCAGCTACACGGTCAACGACGAGTGGGCAGCGCAGCGGCTGATCGACCTCGGCACCGACGGCATCATCACCGACGCGGTGGACCGCTTCGCGCCAGCGCTCTGAGGCCACGCATCGTTCGCGACGGGCTCACCCGCCGCGAAAACGCCAGGCCAGCGTGCCTTGAGCCACCACGAGCGCGGCATAGGTGGCCATCTTGGCGTCACGCCCAAAGAAGGCGAGTCCGGCCATCAGCACCACCACACCCACCAACACCAGCCAGCCCAGCTGGCGCGCAGGTTGGCTGGTGACTTTGCGCTGTCGGCGCCGCAGCATCAGCCCCAGCCAGAGCAGAACGGCCAGCCCCAGCGCAGGCGCCAGCAGACCCAGCAGGTGAAAGATTGAGGCGGAAAATGTCATTGTCTGGCGATCGGTACTCTGGGCTCTGTCCAATTTTATAATTCGCACATGTCTGTCTGGGCCCTCGGGATCAATCACCAAACGGCTCCGCTGGATCTGCGGGGCCGTTTTGCGTTTGCACTCGACCAGATTCAGCCCACCCTGCAGGGCTACCGGCAGAGCCTGCCCCGCCAGCCCGAGGCCACGCTGCTCTCTACCTGCAACCGCACCGAGCTGTACGCGGCTGGCGACCAGTCGGCGGTGGAGCCCACGCTGAACTGGCTCGCCCAGGCCGGCGGCGTGAGCGCCCATGTGTTGCGCGACCACGCCTACATCCTTCGCGAGAATGACGCCGCGCGCCATGCTTTTCGGGTCGCCAGCGGTCTGGACAGCATGGTGCTGGGCGAGGCGCAGATTCTGGGCCAGATGAAAAACGCGGTGCGCGCGGCCGAAGAAGCCGGCGCGCTGGGCACCACGCTGCACCAGATGTTCCAGCGTTCGTTTGCGGTCGCGAAACAGGTACGCAGTTCCACAGAGATCGGCGCCCACTCGATCAGCATGACCGCTGCAGCGGTGCGCTTGGCATCTCAGCTGTTTGAAGACATCCAGGACATCCGGGTGCTGTTCGTTGGTGCTGGCGACATGATCGAGCTGGCCGCGACCCACTTCGCAGCCAAGTCACCCAAAAGCATGTCGATCGCCAACCGCACGCTGGAGCGCGGCGAAAAGCTGGCGGGCCGGTTCGGCGCCGAGGTGATGCGGCTGGCCGAGGTGCCGGAGCGGCTGCACGAGTTCGACGCAGTGGTGAGCTGCACCGCCAGCACGCTGCCCATCATTGGACTGGGGGCGGTTGAACGCGCGCTGAAAAAGCGCCGCCACCGCCCGATGTTCATGGTGGACTTGGCGGTACCGCGCGACATCGAAGCGGAGGTGAAGGCGCTGGACGACGTGTACCTCTACACGGTGGACGATCTGGCCAGCGTGGTGCAAACCGGGAAAGACAACCGCCAGGCTGCGGTGGCCCAGGCCGAAGCCATCATCGACGCTGGCGTGCTGAGCTTCATGCACTGGCTGGAGCAGCGCGATCCCGCGACTGGCCTGGTGCCGCTGATCCGGCAGATCAACGCCCAGGCCGACGAATGGCGCAGCGCCGAAATGGCCCGCGCCCGCAAGATGCTGGCCAAGGGCGAACCGGTGGAGGCGGTGCTGGAAGCCCTGTCGCGCGGGCTGACCCAGAAGATGCTGCACGGCACGCTGGCCGAGCTGCGGTCCACCGACGGCGAAACGCGCGCCGCCACCGTCCACACCGTCTCGCGCCTGTTCTTGCGCGACAAGTCTTAGGGGCCGATCGGGCGCAGCGCCTGCTGCCGCGCGCCGAGTGCGCCGGCCCAGGCACTCCCGCCCCACGCCACCGGCCCGCTCACAACATGAAGCCCTTCGTTCGAGACACATTGCTGCGCCAACGCGCCCGCCTGCACGAGCTCGACGCCCTGCTCGCCGCCCCCGATGTGGTCGACAACATGGACCGCTTCCGCGCGCTCAGCCGCGAACACGCGGACACCGGCAGCCGGGTTGAGGTGTTCAACCGCTACCTGCAACGCGAAGCCGATCTGGCCAGCGCCCAGCTCCTCCTGGAAGACCCCGAGCTGGCCGCGATGGCGCAGGAAGAAATCGACCAGGCCCAGGCCGATCTGCACACGCTGGACACCGAGCTGCAGTTGCTGTTGCTGCCCAAAGATCCGGACGATGAGCGCAATGCTTTTGTGGAAATCCGCGCTGGGACCGGCGGCGACGAGTCGGCGCTGTTCGCGGGTGACCTGGCCCGCATGATCACCCGGTATGCGGAAAACCAGCGCTGGACAGTGGAGGTGGTGAGCGAATCACCCGCCGAGCTGGGTGGCTACAAAGAGGTGGTGTTGCGGGTGGTGGGGCATGGCGCCTACGGCCGGCTGCGCTTCGAGTCGGGCGGTCACCGCGTTCAGCGGGTGCCGGTCACCGAAACACAGGGCCGCATCCACACCAGCGCGGCCACGGTGGCGGTGATGCCCGAACCCGACGAAACCCAGGCGATACAGCTCAATCCGGCCGAACTGCGCATCGATACCTACCGTGCCAGCGGCGCCGGTGGCCAGCACATCAACAAAACCGACTCCGCCGTGCGCGTCACGCACCTGCCCACCGGCATCACCGCCGAGTGCCAGGATGGCCGCAGCCAGCACAGCAACAAAGCCAAGGCGCTGCAGGTGCTCACCGCCCGCCTCCAGGAAAAAGACCGCAGCGAACGCGCCGCCAAAGAAGCCGCCACCCGCAAAGGGCTGATTGGCAGCGGCGACCGGAGCGACCGCATCCGCACCTACAACTTCCCGCAGGGCCGGCTGACCGACCACCGCATCAACCTCACGCTCTACAAGCTGCTGCAGGTGATGGAAGGCGATCTGGGTGACGTGATTCACGCGCTCCAGGTGGCGCGCGGCGCCGAGCTGCTGGCCGAACTCGAACACAGCCTGTGACCCAGCCGCCCACGCTGGCCGAGGCACTGCGCCAGGCGCAGACACCAGGCGATGACCCCAGGCCAACGCGCCTGGACGCGCAGCGCCTGCTGCTGCATGCGCTGGCACGAGACCCGAATGACCGCGCCTGGCTGCTCGCGCACGACACCGATCCGCTGCCCCTGCTGGCGCGCCACGCCGCGGGCGAGCCCATGGGCTACCTGATCGGCGAGCAGGCGTTCTTTGGCCTGAACCTGCGGGTCGACCCGCGGGTACTGGTGCCGCGGCCCGATACCGAAACCCTGGTGCAGTGGGCGCTTGATCTGCTCGATGGCCTGCCGCCACCTTACGAATTCCTCGACCTGGGCACCGGCAGTGGCGCGATCGCCCTGGCGGTGAAGTCGCAACGACCGGGCGTGGCAGTGCACGCGAGCGACGCCAGTGAGTCCGCGCTCGCGGTCGCGCGAGGCAATGCCGAACGGCTGGGTCTGGCCGTTGCTTTCCAGCATGGCGATTGGCTGGATGCGGTGCGTGGCCTACGCTTTCACCTGATTGCCAGCAACCCGCCCTACATCGCCGAGGGCGACACGCACCTGCCCGCCCTGCGCCACGAACCACCAAGCGCCCTGACCGCCGGGCCGGATGGCCTGGCCGATCTGCGCCACCTGGTGAACCACGCACCCGACAACCTGCATCCCGGCGGCTGGCTGCTGCTCGAGCACGGCCACGATCAGGCGGGTTTGGTGCGCGCACTGCTTCAGGCACGAGGATTCGAAGGGGTCGAGAGCCGCAATGACCTCTCAAACACCGGGCGTTGCAGTGGTGGACGCTGGCCGCTGCAGCGATAATTGA
>JAIFNE010000202.1 GCA_020047875.1 Hydrogenophaga sp. | reverse complement strand
GCGGTGGTGAACCTGGTGGCCATCCTGCACGGCAGCGAGGCGGCCTTTGAGCGTGTGCATGTGGTGCTGCCCCAGAGCCTGGCGCGCGCCTGCGAGGCCACCGGCGTGACCCGTGTGGTGCATGTGAGCGCGCTGGGTGTGGCAGCAGACAGCCCGTCGCGCTACCAGCGCAGCAAGGCGCGGGGCGAGGCGGTGTTGCGCGCGGCCCCGCTGGCGCTGACCGTGTTGCGTCCCAGCGTGATCTTTGGTGCCGGCGACCGCTTTCTCAACCTGTTCGCCCGGCTGCAAGCCATTTTCCCGGTGATGCCGCTGGCCGGCGCCGATGCGCGGTTTCAGCCGGTGTGGGTGGAAGACGTGGCGCAGGCCGTGGTGGCCAGCCTCCGGCAGAGCAGCAGCATCGGCCAGACCATCGAGTGCGCCGGCCCCGAGGTGCTGACGCTGGCCGATCTGGTGCGCATCGCGGGGCGTTACGGCAGCCATCAGCGGCTGGTGCTGCCGCTGCCCATGGCCATTGGCCGGCTGCAGGCCATGCTGATGGAGCTCGCGCCCGGCGAGCCGCTGATGAGCCGCGACAACCTGGCCGCCATGTCGGTCGACAACGTGGCCAGCGGGCAGTGGCCCGACCTGTCTGCGTTGGGCATTCGCCCAGCCTCCGTGCACACCATCGCACCCACCTACCTGGGCACCCAGGGCGGCCGCAGCAGCCTGCTCAAGGCGCGCAGCGGCTTGCCTCGCTGAGGCAGGGGCTCGGAGACGAAAACCGCCGTTCTTTGGCACACTCGCCAGAACACCACTCAGGACCACCCATGGCCAAGTCACCTGCACGAACAACGCCCGCAGCAGATGCTGCGACCGCAGCAAGTTACCGCAGCGAACACCAGCGCGACGTTGTCAACCGGCTCAAGCGCATTGAAGGACAAGTGCGCGGGCTGATCGACATGGTCGAACAGGGCCGCGCGTGTGAAGACGTTGCCCAGCAAATGTCCGCGGCGCGAAAGGCGATGGACAAAGCCTTCTACCGCATGATGGCCTGCACCGTGATGGAAGCAGTGGCCAGCGGGGGCTCCGAGGACGACACGCAGCGCGAGGTGGAGCGGTCGACCAAGATTCTGGAAAAGTACGCCTGAACCGGCATCGCTGGCGGCAGGCCGTAGCATCGGACCTCTTTTCACGAGGTTTCCATGGCGCTGCAGCTCTACATCGGCAACAAAAACTATTCGTCCTGGTCGATGCGTCCGTGGGTGCTGATGCGGCAGGCGGGCATTGGCTTTGACGAAATCATGGTCCGCTTCGACTCCTTCGCAGCCGACTCCACCTTCAAAAAAACCCTGCGCAGCATCAGTCCGGTGGGCAAGGTGCCGGTTCTGGTGCACGACGGTCTGGTGGTGTGGGACACCCTGGCCATCGCCGAGTACCTCGCCGAAACTTTTCCCGAGCAACAACTCTGGCCAGTGGACCCCAAGGCCAGGGCGCGCGCCCGCAGCGTTTGCGCGGAGATGCACAGCGGCTTCACCGCCCTGCGCAGCCACTGCCCGATGAACATCGAGGCCCGCCTGCCAGACATCGGCCGCCTGATCTGGCGCGACCAGCCCGGCGTGCGCGCCGACATGGCGCGGCTGTGCGGCCTGTGGGGTGAGTTGCTGGCGGCACAGCCGCAGAAAATGCCCGACGGCAGCGGCCCGCTGCTGTTTGGCCGCTTCAGCATCGCCGACGCGTTTTTCGCGCCGGTCTGCATGCGACTGAAAACCTACGCCCTGCCCCTGCCGGCCGACCTGGCAGCCTATGTGGAGCGGGTGGCAGCGCTGCCGGGTGTGCAGGCCTGGATACAGGGCGCGCTGGCCGAACACGATTTCCTCGACTTCGAAGAGCCCTACCGGCTGGGCCGCTGAGCCCAAGGTGGTACCCATGAAGATTTACCTGGTGGGCGGCGCGGTGCGCGATGCGTTGATGGCACCAGCTTCGGCGCCGGCCGCACCGGCGCATGTGGACCGCGACTGGGTGGTGGTGGGCGCCACGCCGCAGGCCATGCAAGACCTGGGTTTTCTGCCGGTGGGGCGCGATTTTCCGGTGTTTCTGCACCCGCAGACGAAGGAAGAATACGCACTGGCGTACCACGGCTTCGCCGTTCACGCCGCGCCGGGCGTGACGCTGGAAGACGATCTCGCGCGGCGCGATCTCACCATCAACGCGATGGCGGTGGCGCAGGCAGACGCGGACCACCCCGCACACGCCACCGTGATCGATCCGTTCGGTGGCCAGGCCGATCTGCGCCATGGGGTGCTGCGCCACGTGACCGACGCGTTTGCCGAGGACCCGGTGCGCATTCTGCGGCTGGCGCGTTTTGCCGCACGCTTCCCCGCGTTTTCGGTGGCGCCCGAAACGCAGGCGGCGAGGCCGACCACCTGGTGCCCGAGCGGGTGTGGCAGGAGCTTTCGCGTGGCCTGATGGAGGAGCGCCCGAGCCGCATGTTTGAGGTGCTGCGCGACTGCGGGGCGCTGCAGCGGTTGCTGCCCGAGGTCGATCGGCTGTGGGGCGTGCCGCAGCGCGCCGAGTACCACCCGGAGATCGACACCGGCGTGCACCTGATGATGGTGCTGGACATGAGCGCGCGCCTGCAGGCCCCGCTGCCGGTGCGCTTCGCCTGCCTGTGCCACGACCTCGGCAAGGGCACCACGCCCCCAGACCAATGGCCGCGCCACATCGGCCACGAGGAGCGCAGCGCGCGGCTGCTCAAGGCGGTGTGCGAACGCTGGCGGGTGCCGCGCGAAAGTCGCGAGCTGGCCGATGTGGTGGCGCGTGAACACGGCAACATTCATCGCAGCGGCACGCTCGGCGCGGCCGCACTGGTGCGGCTGCTGGAACGCTGCGACGCACCTCGCCGCCCCGAGCGCTTCGAAGACGTGCTGCTGGCCTGCGAGTGCGACGCCCGCGGCCGGCTGGGCCACGGCGACAGCGCGTATCCGCAGCGCATCCACCTGCTCGCTGCGTTGCGCGCGGTTCAAACTGTCAACACGCAGGCGATTGCCCAGGCCGCAGCGGCACGCGGCGGGAAGGATGCGGCCGGTGAGCGCATCGCCCGTGCCATTCACGCAGCCCGAGCCGAAGCGGTGACACAGCATCTACCCACGATCGGCAACGATCTCGACACCCACCGCGCCTGATTGGAGCGCCCGCGGCGCTCAGCACTTCAGCGTGGCGCGTGACTCTTTGCCCAGCGCACGATATCGGCCGCTCCCATGGCACCCGGCTGGCGCGCCACCTCCCGCCCGCCCACGAACAGCGCCAAGGTGGGAATGCTGCGGATGCTGAAGCGCGCCGCCAGGTTTTGCGCTTCCTCGGTATTGACCTTGGCCAGGCGCATCGCCGGTTCCAACTCCCTGGCGGCCTGCTCGAAGGCGGGCGCCATCATGCGACAGGGGCCGCACCAGGGCGCCCAGAAATCAACCAGCACCGGCAGCTGGGAGCGCGCAATGTGCTTGTCGAAGGCCGCCTCATCCAGCGCCACCGGCTGACCGGTGAACAGGGGCTGGTGGCATTTGCCGCAGTCGGGCGCATCAGCGAGCTGGGCAGCGGTAACGCGGTTGGTGGTGTGGCAATGGGGGCAAACGACGTGCAGCGGGTCTTTGGACATGGTGAAAACTCCTGAAAGTCGTCTGAATCTGACGCCGGACACCTGCTTTTCAAGACACCCGGCAGGGTATTCAAATCACCTGCGCGATCAGGCTGGCCAACATGCTGAGCACGATGGTGGTGGTGATCGGCAAAAACCAGTCGCGGCCGAAGGCGCGAAAGCGCACATCGCCCGGCAGCTTGCCAAAGCCCAGCCGGTGCAGCAGTGGCGTGAACCAGCTGATCAGCAGCAGCGCCAGAAAAATGACGATCATCCAGCGGATCATGGCCAGCCTGCCTTCACAAGCGGTGGGTGCGGTCGCCCGCCGCGAAACCCAGCGGCGCCCAGCCAGCGCTGCTGCCCGCGGGCGCCAGCGCCAGCACCTTGAACAGCTCGCCCATCTCGTGCTCATTCACGAGCTTCTGCATGAGCGCGTTTTCGCGCGCGCCCGCGTCGCGCGCCAGATCCAGCAGCCCGCAGTTGATCAGGAACCGGCCCTGGCTGGTGTAACCGAGCACCTCCATGCCGGCATCTTGCGCCACCAGCGCGATGCCGGTGAAGTTCACATGGGCGGTGATGTCTTTCTGCCCGGGATCGGCCAGCGGATCGCTGTCGCTGCGGTGCGCGCGGTGGCAGATCAGCGTGCCCATGTGGCGCTGCGGGTGGTAGTACTCGGCCTCGGGAAAGCCGTAGTCGATGAAAAACGCCGCCCCGCGCTGCAGCCGATCGGCCAGCGTGCGTACAAAAGCCTCGGCCTGCGGGTGAATTTCGGTCAGGTAATCGTGAGTGCCTTCGATGGGCATGGGTGGACGCAACGCGGTCGGGCGATCGGCCCAGGCCAGCGCACCGGTGGCATCCAGCGCCACGCCGCGCTCGTGCCACACCCCGCCCGTGCGCACCAGCAGCTGCACCGGCATGGCATCGAGTACCTCGTTGCCCAGCACCACGCCGTGCATGGCGTCGGGCAGCGCATCGACCCAGCGCACCCGATCGGCATGGGCCGCGAGCGCGGCCCGCTGGCGCTCGCGCAGGCTGCCAGACAGGTCGACGATGGTGTAGCAGCGTGGCAGCTGGCCGGCGGCCGAGAGCGCGTCGAGCAGCTGCGCGGCGAGCGCGCCGCTGCCTGCGCCGAACTCCCACACCTCGTCGGTGCCGGTGGCCTGCAGGGCCTGAGCCACCTGGCGCGCCAGCGTGTGGCCATACAGCGGGGTGAGCTCGGGCGCGGTCACGAAGTCGCTGCCTTGACCGTTACGGCCTTGCGGCAGGTGGCCGAACTTGGGCGCGCTGTTGGCGTAGTAGCCCAGACCGGGTTCGTACAAAGCCTGCGCCATGAAGCGATCAAAAGGCAGCCAGCCTCCGGCGTCAGCCAGCCGTTGGCCCAGGCGCGCCAGCAGGGCGCTCGTTAAACTTGGTGGTTCACTCACTGTGTCGGTTTTCACCCGCCGATTGTCTGTCATGACCCCTCCCCAGGCTGCCCAGGCCCCCGCGCCGCAGACCGTGCTGGTCACTGGCGCCGGCAAGCGCCTGGGCCGCGAGATCGCGCTCACCCTGGCGCGCGCAGGGTGGAACGTGGCGGTACACCACCGGCACTCGGTGGCCGACGCACAACAAACCGCAGCCGACTGCGATGCGCTCACCGGGCGCCCCGGCAGCGCCCTGCCCTTTTTTGCCGATCTGGCCGATGAGGCGAGCGTGCGCGCATTGCTGCCTGCGGTGATCGAGCGCTTTGGCGCGGTGGCGGCCGTGGTCAACAGCGCGTCCACCTTCGAGCACGACAGCGCCGAGAGCTTCGGCTTTGCCGCCATGGAAACGCATCTGCGCGCCAACACCGGCGCCGCGGTGCTGCTGGCGCAGGCCCTGCATGCGCACCTGAGCGCGCGCAACGGTCAGGGCGCGGTGGTCAACCTGCTGGACCAGAAGCTCTGGAACATGAACCCGGACTTCTTCAGCTACACCCTGTCCAAGGCGGCGCTGGAAGCGGCCAACACCATGCTGGCGCTGGCGCTGGCGCCCCGCGTGCGCGTGGTCGGCGTGGCGCCCGGGCTCACGCTCACCAGCCATTTGCTGAGCGACGACAAATTCGCCGCGCTGCACCAGCAGTCGCCGCTGGGCCGCTCCTCCACGCCCGAAGACGTGGCCGCCACCGTGGCCTTCGCGCTGAGCAACCGATCCATCACCGGCACCACGCTGCTGGTGGACGGCGGCCAGCATCTCATGCGCTTCGAGCGCGATTTTTCGCTCATGTAACCCGGACCGATGCCCATGACCGCCACCCACGCCGGCACCCAGACCCTTGCGCTCAGCGGACTGCGCTTCAACGCCAACCTGGGCATCCTAGAACACGAAAAGTCGGCGCCGCAGCCGATTCAGGTGGACGCCGAACTCAACCAGGGCACGCAGCCCCTGCTGCCGCACGACGACGACATTGGCCACGTGCTCGACTACCGAAAGGTGCGCCAGATCATCATTGATGAATGCACCGCTGAACACGTGAACCTTCTGGAAAGCCTCATTGGCAAACTCACGCGCCGCCTGATGCAGATGCCCGGCGTGATCGGCGTACGGGTGAGAATCGCCAAGCTGGAGATTTTTGACGACTGCGAGGTGGCGATCCGCATGGAGAGTGGCCAGTGGTGATTCGCTCCCGCAGCGCTTTGCTCTCAGACACTTGGCCGCGCATGGAATGTTGAAGATGAACACCGAAAAAATCCAACACGAAAACCACAAGCTGGAAAAGCGCCTGTGCCGCGAGGTGGGCCGCGCCATCGTTGACTACAACATGATCGAAGAGGGCGACCGCGTGATGGTCTGCCTCTCGGGCGGCAAGGACAGCTACGGCATGCTCGACATTCTGCAAAAGCTGCAGGCACGCGCACCGATCCGCTTCGAGCTGATCGTGGTCAACCTGGACCAGAAGCAGCCGGGCTTTCCCGAGCACATCCTGCCGGCCTATCTGACCAAGCTGGGCGTGCAGTTCCACATCGAGAACCAAGATACCTATTCCATCGTCAAGCGCGTGATTCCCGAGGGCAAGACGATGTGCAGCCTGTGCAGCCGGTTGCGCCGGGGCATTCTTTATCGCGTGGCGAGCGAGCTGGGTGCCACCAAGATCGCGCTGGGCCACCACCGGGACGATGTCCTGCAGACGCTGCTGCTCAACATGTTTTTCGGCGCCAAGCTCAAGGCCATGCCGCCCAAGCTGGTGAGCGATGACGGGCGCCATGTGGTGATCCGCCCCATGGCCTATGTGCCAGAGAAGGATCTCGCGCGCTGGGCCGAGATCCGCGCCTTCCCCATCATTCCCTGCACCCTGTGCGGCAGCCAGGAGAATCTGCAGCGCAAGCAGGTGGGCAACATGCTGCGCGAATGGGAGCAGAAGTTTCCGGGCCGGCTCGACAACATGTTTTCCGCGCTGCAAAACGTGGTGCCCAGCCACCTGATGGACCGCGGCCTGCACCCGTTTCAAACCCTGCGGGCCACCGGCGTGGCCAATGACGACGGCGACAAGGCGTTTGACGACGAGCCCTTGCCCCAGCCCAC
>JAIFNE010000136.1 GCA_020047875.1 Hydrogenophaga sp. | reverse complement strand
GGCTGGACGCCCAGCCATCGGCCTACGCCGTTCGGACCACTGCAGCCGGACATGTCCAGGTCGTTTCCACGCTCTTCCTTCTGCCCGGTGGGGTGTGCTCGCATGGCGATGACTTGAGCCTGCTCAACTCCCGGCGATCGGCCATCTGGGCGCCAATCATCGCGACCTCCTCAGGGTCGAGGCCGGCCTCATCGGCGAAGCTGGGCCATTGACTTTTCGCCCGCTGCACATCACCCCAGCAGTTAGGGCATCCCGCCCAACACTTCATGAAAGGATTCGCCTGTTCGTTTCAGCAAAGAACAGCGCGAGGGCATGGGCTCCCTCAACGCAGGGAATGGGGAGCGCCACGACAAATTAGTCGCCGCGGCTGGGCGAGGAGGGCTGTACGCGGATAGCGTTGGCGCGGTTCAGTCTGGCGCGGACTCGTCTCGCGTATGAACAAGCAACCCGATTGCCTGTCATCACCATGGTCGATAGCGCGCTACAAGCGCTATGCCGTCGTCTGGCGCCTCAGGCCGCTTACATTTATGCTTCGGTTCGACAGCGGCCGCCATTTCGAACGAGACCGCGGCTTCTGAGGTTGCCGTTTTCAACCACATCCGAATAGGCGATGGAACACCACTCACTCCGAGACGACCTCGCACTCGCCTTGCGGGCCGCGGCTTGGCATGGGCTATCTGAAGGCGTCTGCAACCACTTCAGCGTGGCAGTGGATCGCGACAGGTTCCTGCTCAACCCGCGCGGCCTGCACTGGAGCGAGGTCCTAGCCGACGACATCCTGCTCGTGGACGGCAAGGGCCGGGTCCTCGAAGGCCGACATCGGGCAGAACCGACGGCCCTGTTTATTCACGCAGCGGTTCATCGGATCGCTGGCCATGCGGTCGTGTTGCACACGCACATGCCCTACGCCACGTCGCTCACGCTGACGGAAGCCGGCGCCATCGATCCCCTGCTCAGCCAGAATGCCTTGCGATTCCATGGGCGCATCGCGGTCGATGCCCAGTACAACGGGTTGGCGCTCGATGTCGCTGAAGGCGAGCGTATAGCCCATGCAATGCAGGGCCGGGACGTCGCGTTCCTGGGGAACCATGGCGTGATTGTTGCGGGCGCCACTGTCCCGTACGCCTACGACGATCTGTACTACCTCGAACGTGCGGCGCAGCACGAAGTGCTCGCGCGGAGTTCAGGGCTCAAGCTGCGGGCCATCACCGATCCGGATCTGGCCCAGCGCACGGCCGCGCAGATGCAGGCGGAGCGCGAACAATCCGACCTGTTTTTCCAAGCGCTTCGACGACTCGTGCCTTGATTGGTTGAGGAGCCACTGCCTGGCGGGCACGCGGGCGCTTCCAACTGGTACGTTGAAACGATGCGTCGGCTTTGGGCGTCAGCTTCGCAGCGATTGCCGTCGGTCGCGGCCGGGAGTTTGGTTCACGGGGACTGGCAGAAAGCCGTCGTAGGCTCACCCGGCAGTGCGGCAACATCGATGACCGTTTCGAGGGAGCTGCAGTCATCCAGCTTGGCGGGGCCAAAGTTTGCCTCGCCAAATCGCGGTCAAATTTCAGCTGCTAGAAGGGCTGAACTCAAGCTCTCGACCGTGAGCGGGCATCTGCGTGGTCGGCGCGACATCGAATCGCAACCCGGGGGCGTGTAGACATGAAATGTCCTATTGACAGAACAATAAGACTTCATTCAATATCTGCACATGCAAGCGGACATGCCCCTTCCCAAGTACCACCAGATCTACCTGGTGCTCAAGGAGGGTTTGCTGGAGGGTAGGTTCGCGCAGGGAATGCCCGGCGAGATCAGCCTCGTGCAGCAATTCGGCGTGTCTCGTGTCACGGTTCGCAAGGCCCTGGAGCTGTTGTCTTCCGAGGGACTGATTTCCAGGCATCGGGGCCGCGGCACGACCGTCAAGCCGGCCGCGCTGTCCAGTTCCACCGGAGCCGATGCAGGATTGCGGCGCAGCGGACGCACGGGTCTGCTCGATAACCTGGTGAGCATCAGCATGAGCACCCGCATCAAGGTGGTGGAGCTGCTGCAGATACAGGCCTCGCAGGCGGTTGCCCAGGCCCTGGACATTCCCGTCGGGGATGCGGTGCAAAAGGCGGTCCGGGTCCGCAGCACGCGCAACGGGCCCGTGTCCCACATCACCACCTACGTGCCGGCGCGGCTGGCCTCGCATTTCGGGCGCGCCGAGCTGGCGCGCGAACCCATCCTGGTGCTGCTGGAGAAAAGCGGTGTGAACCTGGGGCGTGCGGAGCAGCACATCTCGGCGCGGCTGGCCGACGCCAGCACGGCCAAGCTGCTGGAAGTGCCGGTGGGGTCGGCGCTGTTGTCGGTGCGCCGCCTGGTGTTCGATTCGGAAGACCGGCCGATCCAGTGGCTGCACGGGCTGTACCGGCCCGATCGTTACGAATATGAGATGAAGCTGTCCCGCGTGGGCGATATCGATGCGCGCGTGTGGGTCAGCAGCGAGTTGTCGGCGCAGTTCCATTGAATGCGCCGGCGAGTCGGTGATCGCATCCGCCAGTGGGCCGCCTGCAAGCGGCCGACTGATGGGTTTCGTTGCCAGCGCGTTCCGCGCTGGTGTGTTCCACCCGCCACGCGTGATGCGTCGGTCGGCCTTTTCTGTTCAGGAGATTGCCATGAGTACCCGTCGTGAATTTGTCGTCCAATCCGCAGCCGCCGCGTCGACGCTGGCGTTCCCCTTGGTGGCGGGCGCGCAGCCCGCGCCCGTGAAGGTCGGGGTGCTGCACCCAGTCACGGGCGCGCTGGCGTATTCCGGCCAGCAGTGCCGCGCCGGTGCGCTGATGGCCATCGAAGACATTAATAAGGCCGGGGGCATCAAGTCGCTGGGGGGCGCCAAGATCGAGGCGCTGCTGGCCGACGCGCAGTCCCAGCCTCAGGCCGGCGCGGCCGAAGTGGAGAAGCTCAACGAGGCGGGTGTCAGCGCCGTGGTGGGGGCTTTTGCCTCGGCCATCTGTCTGGCGACCACCCAGGCCGCGGCCAAATACAACCTGCCGCACATCGTGGACGTGGGGGTGGCCGACCAGATCGTGCAGCGGGGCCTGAAGAACACCTTCCGGTTCGGCCCCGGCTACAAGGCCGTGGCCGACCTGGCGATGGTCAATCTGAAGGTGCTCAACACCATCGCGCAAAGCCCGGCCAAGACGGTGATGATCATCCACGAGGAGTCGCTGTTCGGCACCGGCACCGCGAACCTGCTGGCGCGCGAGCTGCCGGGCTTCGGCTTCGAGGTCAAGGAGGTCATCAAGCACGCCAACCCCACGCGCGACTTCAACAACATCGTTCTGCGCATGAAGTCGGTCAACCCGGACATCGTGATCCCGGCCAACTACTACAACGAGTACGCCCTGCTGGTGCGCACCATGCAGCAGCAGCGTGTGGTGCCCAAGGCGATCTATTCGGTGCTCGGTGGCGCCGCGTCGAGCTACAAGTTCGTGCAGGAGTTTCCCGATGCGTCGAACGGCATCATCGACTGCAACCACTGGTTCAACCCAAAGGACCCGCGGGCCCAGGCGCTCAAGAAGCGCGCAGAGGCGCAGAAGCTGTACTTCAGCTACGAGTTGTTCATGACCTACACGGCCATGATGCTGCTGGCCGATGCCCTGGAGCGCGCCAAGTCCACCGATCGCGCAGCCATCATCTCGGCGCTGGAGCAGAGCACCTTCTCCAACCACATCATGCCGTACGGTCCGACCAAGTTCGTTGACGGGCAGAACACCGGCGGCCGACCCCTGATGACCCAGGTGCTGGACAAGGACATCAAGGTCATCATCCCGCGCGAGTACCGCCAAGCCGAGCCGCTGTTCCCGCTCAAAGCCTGATCGACACCGCCGAGGTTCTCCACCATGTTCGATCTCGCGATCGTGGTCCCGTCCGTGCTCAACGGACTGACCACCGGGGCGGTCTACGCCCTCATTGCCCTGGGGCTGACGCTGATCTACGGCGTGTTGCACATCATCAACTTCGCCCACGGGGCGTCGCTGATGCTGGCGCTGTACGGCGTCTTCCTGCTCAAGCAGCACCTGGGCATTGATCCCTACCTTGCCTTGCCCGTCATGGTGGCCGGGATGTTCGTGCTGGGCTACCTGCTGCAGCGGGTGGTGATCAACCGGGCCAGCCACGGCAAGGACGAGAACATCCTGCTGGTCACCCTGGGCATTTCCATCGTGATGGAGAACCTGGCGCTGTTGGCTTTCCAGTCGGACACGCGCACCATTGACACGGCCTACACCCTGAGCACGGTGCAGATCGGCCCGGCCTTCATCGCGCTGCCCAAGCTCATCGCCTTCGGGGGCGCACTGGTGGTGTCGGCCCTGCTGCTGTTCATGATCAACCGCACCGACCTGGGGCGGGCGATCCGGGCCGTGTCCAAGGAGAAGCAGGGCGCCCGTCTCATGGGCATCGACGTGGACCACATCTACGCCATGAGTTTTGGTATCGGCCTGGCCTGTCTGGGCGCCGCGGCCTGTTTCCTGCTGCCGGCCTACTACGTCAATCCGCAGGTGGGCAACGGGTTCGTGCTGGTGGCCTTCACCATCGTGGTCTTCGGCGGCATGGGCAGCTTTGGCGGCGCCTTGCTGGGCGGGCTGGTGATCGGCGTGGTCGAGTCGCTGGGAGGCCTCTTTCTGGGCGAATCGCTCGGTCAGATCGGCATCTTCCTCATCTTCATCGGGGTACTGCTGTTCAGGCCCCAGGGCCTGTTCGGAGCCAAGGCATGAAATCGCTGCTTCACATTGCACTGTTTGCGGTCGCCATGGCCGCGGTGCCCCTGGTCACCGACTCCGGTGCCTGGCTGAACTTCGTCATGATGGCGCTGTACGCCAGCCTGCTGGCGCAGGCTTGGAACTTGCTCGGCGGGTTTGGCGGCCAGTTCTCGTTCGGGCATGCCCTGTTTTTCGGCTTCGGTGCTTACGTGCAGGCGATTGGTCAGTTGCAAGGGGGTCTGAACCCCTGGGTGGCACTGGTGCTCGCGGGTCTGACCGGTGCCCTCGTCGGCGTGCTCGTGGGGGCGCTGAGCTTCCGCTACGGACTCAAAGGGTCTTACTTCGCGCTGGTCACGCTGGCGTTCGCCGAGGTCTGCCGCATCCTGGCCCTGTCGGTGCCGTTCACCGGTGCCGGCGTGGGCCTCATGATCCCGCTCCAGGAGTCGGCTGCGAACCTGCAGTTCGCCTCCCGCACGGGTTATCTCTACCTGATGCTGCTCCTGGTGGTGGTCGCTTTGCTGGTCACCCGCTGGCTGCAGCATTCGCGCTTCGGGGCCTATCTGCAGGCCGTGCGAGACAACGAAGACGCGGCCCGTGCCATCGGTGTGGACCCGTTCCGCGTCAAGCTGGGTGCGATCGCGCTGTCGGGCGGCTTCATGGGGCTGGCCGGCGCGTTCTACGTGCAGGTGTTCCAGTACATCGACCCGTCCATCGCCTTCGGTTCGCACACCTCGGTCGAGGCGCTGGTGGCGGCGATCGTGGGCGGCATCGGCACGTTGTGGGGACCTTTGCTCGGCGCGTTTGCCTTGCACCTGCTGGCCGACCTCACGCGCAACCTGTTCGGCGAGTTCCCGGGCATCAACATGGTGATCTACGGCAGCGTGCTGGTGCTGATCGTGATGTTCTTCCCCCGTGGCATCGCCGGGATCGGGCAGTCCGTGACCCGCCTCTGGAAAGGAGCCGGCCGTGGCTGAAACCCTGTTGCGCGTCGCCGATGTGTCCAAGACCTTCGGCGGTCTCAAGGCCGTCAGCCGGGTGTCGCTCGACGTGCCCCAGGGCTCGCTCACCGCCCTCATCGGGCCGAACGGGGCGGGCAAGACCACGCTGTTTGCCCTCATGTCGGGCTTCATCGCCGCCGACGAGGGCCGGATCGAGCTGGCGGGTCAGGACATCACCGGGCAGGCCCCGCACCTCAACGCCCGGCTGGGCATGGCCCGTACCTTCCAGATCGTGCAGCCCTTTGCTGCCCAGACGGTGCGTGAGAACATCGCGGTGGGCGCGCACCTGCGCCACCACCTGCGTGCCGACGCGCTGGCGCAGGCCGAAGCCGTGGCCCACCGGGTCGGTCTGGGGCCGCAGCTGGACAAACCCGCGTCCGACCTCACCGTGGCGGGCCGCAAGCGCCTGGAGCTGGCCCGCGCCCTGGCCACCGAGCCGCGCCTGCTGCTGCTGGACGAGGTGCTCGCTGGTCTGAACCCGCAGGAAATCGGCGACATGATCCCGGTGGTCCGCTCCATTGCCGATGGCGGCGTGACGGTGCTGATGATCGAGCACGTGATGCAGGCCGTGATGAACCTGGCCGAGCATGTCTGGGTGCTGGCCCAGGGCGAACTGATCGCCCAGGGCACGCCCCAGGAAGTGACCCGCGACGACCGGGTCATTGAGGCCTACCTGGGGGTGGGCACCGCCGCCCGTTTGCGCGCCGCCGGAGGCCGACATGACTGAGCCGAACACCCCCTTGCTCGACGTGCGCGGGCTCACCGGCGGTTACGGCCGCACCGAGGTGCTGCGCGGCATCGATCTGAGCGTACGCCGTGGCGAAACGGTGGCCCTGCTGGGCAGTAACGGAGCGGGCAAGACCACTTTCAACAACACCCTCTGTGGCATCAACCCCGCCTGGGCGGGGCGTGTGCAGTTCAACGGCGCGGACCTGTCCGGCGCCCACTACCGTGCGGTGGTTACCGCCGGGCTGATCCAGGTGCCCGAGGGCCGCAAGATCTTTCCCAACCTGAGCGTGCTGGAGAACCTGGAGCTGGGGTCGTTCACGCGGGCGCGTGGCCAGCGGGCCGCCAATCTGGAGCGGGTGTTTGCGATCTTTCCGCGCCTGAAGGAACGCACGGCGCAGCTGGCCGGCACCATGAGCGGCGGCGAGCAGCAGATGCTGGCCATCGGGCGTGGCCTGATGGCCGAGCCGGTGCTGCTGATCCTTGATGAGCCGTCGCTGGGCCTGTCACCTTTGCTGGTGGAGGAGATGTTCGCGCTCATCCGGCGCCTGAACGCCGAGGGCCTGTCGATCTTGCTGGTGGAGCAGAACGTGGCCCAGTCGCTGGAGCTGGCCGACCGGGTGTACGTGATGGAAAACGGCGCCCTGCGCTTCAGCGGATTGCCCGACGAACTCTTGGGCTCCGACGAGCTGCGCAAGGCCTACCTGGGGCTGTGACCATGCGCACACCCGACGCCACGGCACCGACGCCGCAGACCCTGGCCCAGAAGCTGATCGCCCGCGCCGCCGGCCTGCCGGTGGTGCGCGAAGGCGACATCGTCAACTGCCGGGTCGACCTGGCCATGTTCCATGACTCGTCCGGCCCGCGGCGGCTCAAGCCCATGCTCGAAGAGCTCGGTGCGCCGATCTGGGACAAATCCCGCGTGGTGCTCGTGATGGACCACTTCGTGCCCGAGGCCGACGAAGATGCGCGGCGCATCGTGCGCATCGCCCGCGACTGGGCGCGCGACCAGGCGCTGCCGCACGTGCACGACAGCCAGGGCATCTGCCACGTGGTGCTGCCGCAAAAAGGCCACCTGCGGCCGGGCCTGTTCTGCGTCGGTGGCGATTCGCATTCGCCCACCGGCGGCGCGTTCGGCTGCTACATGTTCGGCATCGGCAGCACCGAAATGCTGGGCGTGGTGGTCACCGGTGAAATCTGGCTGCGCGTGCCCCACACCCTGCGCATGCGCTGGGAGGGTGCGCTGGCCGATGGCGTCTGCGCCAAGGACATGATGCTGCACATGATCGGCCGCTTCGGCATGAACGGCGGCGGCTACCAGGCGGTGGAATTCGCCGGCAGCACGGTGCGGGGCCTGGGCATGGCCGAGCGCATGACGTTGTCCAACATGAGCGCCGAGTTGGGGGCGCAGGCCGGGCTGATCGCACCCGATGCCACCACCGCCGCCTGGCTGCGCGAGGTCGGCGTCGAGCAGGGCACGGCCGCGGCCGACCTGGCGCAGTGGCAGACCGATGAAGGCGCCGCCGTGACCGAGCACCTGTTCGATGCGGCGACCCTGCCGCCCATGGTGGCCTCGCCGCACAGTCCGGCCAACAGCCACCCGGTGGGCCACACCGCGGGTGAGGTGGTGCAATTGGCCTACATCGGCGCCTGCACCGGCGCCAAGCTGGAAGACCTGCAGGCCGCGGCCCGGGTGCTGCGTGGGCGCCGTGTGGCCGCTGGCGTGCGCCTGCTGGTGGCGCCCGCCAGCGTGCACGACCAGCAGCGGGCCGAACGCGAAGGCGTGGCCGATGCCTTGCGCCAGTCCGGCGCCGAGTTCCTGCCCAGCGCCTGCGGCGCCTGCGCCGGCTACGGTCAGGCGGTGCAGAGGGCGACGCGCGTGATCGCCACCACGGCGCGCAACTTCAAGGGCCGCATGGGCTCGGCCGAGGCCGAGGTGTTTCTCGCCTCGCCTTACACCGTGGCCGCGTCGGCCCTGCGGGGCTGCATCACCGACCCCCGTGAGGTGCTGGCATGAGCGCAGCCGAACCCCTGCACCGTGTCTGGCGCCTGGGCGCCGATGTCGACACCGATGCCCTGGCTCCGGGCCACGCCATGAAACACGGCATGGACGTGATCGCTCGCCACTGTCTCGAATCGCTGAGGCCGGATTTCGTCGGCGGGGTGCGCGCCGGCGACCTGCTGGTGGCCGGCCCCAACTTCGGTATCGGCTCCTCGCGCGAGCAGGCCGCAGCGGTGCTGGTCGCGCTCGGGGTGCGGGCGGTGGTGGCGCCCAGTTACAGCGGGCTGTTCTTCCGCAACGCCTTCAACGTCGGCCTGCTGCTGCTGACCTGCGCCCAGGCCGAGCGCCTGGAAGAGGGCGAGCGGGTGGACCTGGACACCGCCGATCCGCTGGTCCCGGCCCTGCTGCGCGCCGGCGGCGAGCGCCTGGCCTGCGAGCCCGTGCCTCCCTTTTTGATGGAGCGTGTGCGCTGCGGCGGCTTGCTCAACGAACTCAAGCAACGACTCGCCCGAGGAACCCCATGACCGCTGTTGTCCCGATCGATCCCGTCACCCTCGCGGTGCTCAAGGGGCGCCTGGAGCAGATCGCCGACGAGATGGACGCGACCCTGTACCGCAGCGCCTTCAACCCCATCATCGCCGAGGCCCACGACGCCTGCCACGGGCTGTACGACGCCCACAGTGGCGACACGCTGGTGCAGGGCAAGTCCGGCCTGCCGGTGTTCGTGGGTGCCATGGCCTTCGCGGTGCGCGCCGCCATGCGCGCCGCCCAGCGGCACGGTGGCATGCAGCCCGGCGACACCTGGCTGTTCAACGACCCCTACGAGGGCGGGACCCACGCCAACGACTTCAAGCTGGTGCGCCCCATCTTCCGCGACGGCCAGCTGGTGTGTTTCATCGCGTCGGCCGCGCACTGGCACGACGTGGGCGGTGCCGTGCCCGGCAACTACAACCCGGCGGCCACCGAATGCTGGCAAGAGGCGGTGCAGATCCCGCCAGTGCGCATCGTGCAGGGCGGCCAGCTCAACCCGGACGTGCTCGCCATCCTGATGGCCAACACCCGCCTGCCCGACAGTCTGTGGGGCGACCTCAACGGCCAGCTGGCCGCCTTGGAGCTGGGCGACCGCCGCCTGGCCGATCTGCTGGACGCCTACGGCGAACCCCTGGTGCTGCAGGCCCTGCAGGCGCTGCGCGAGCGCGCCCGCCGGCTGATGAAGGCCGAGATCGCGTCCCTGCCCGACGGCGTCTACGCCTTCGAGGACACGCTGGACAACGACGGTGTGACTGACGTGCCGCTGACCATCGCGCTGGACATGACGGTGGCCGGCGACCGGCTCACGCTCGACTTCTCGCGCAGTTCGCCCCAGTGTGCGGGGCCGGTCAACATCTCCCGCGCGACCGCCGTGGCGGCCTGCTACGTGGCGCTCAAGCACCTGTTCCCGGACGTGCCGGCCAATGCCGGCGTGCTCGATGCGGTCGACTTCGTGATGCCTGAGGGGCTGGTCATCACCGCCCAGCGCCCGCGCCCGGTGGGGGGCTACACCGAGACCATCCTGCGCATGATCGACGTGGTGTTCAGCGCGGCCGCGCTGGCCGATCCCCGGCGCTCGGTGGCCCAGGCTTACGGCACCATCAACGCGCTGTCCATCGCCGGCCACCGCAGCGACACGGCGCGCCAGGGGCAGCGCTGGGTCATGTTCAGCTTCTTCGGCGGTGGCCACGGTGCCCATGCGGGCGGTGACGGCCTGAACCACGGCAACGCGCCCATCTCCACCGCGACCATTCCGCCGCTGGAGATCCTGGAAGCCGCGTACCCGGTGCGCTTCACGCAATGGTCGCTGCGGCCCGATTCGGGTGGCGACGGCGAGCACCGCGGTGGCCTGGGTGCGATCTACGAGATCGAGCTGCTGGAGCAGTCGGCGCAGGGCTTCATCTTCGGGGAGCGCGGACGCGCCGCGCCCAAGGGCATTGCCGGCGGGCAGCCGGCGGCGGTCAATGTGTTCAGCTTCCACAGCGGCGGGAAGTGGCACCGGCCGCCCATGGCGTCGAAGATGCTTGGCATCCAGCTGCAGCGCGGCGACCGCGTGCGCCTGGAGACCCCGGGCGGCGGCGGGTACGGACCACCGTCGGCCAGACCGGCGCAGGCGCGCGAGGCCGATGTGGCCCAGGGCTACGTGAGCCGTGTGAGCGGGGCGCTGTCATGAACCAGAACCCGGACAACCAGGGCGCCCGCCGGGTGGTGGGTGTGGACGTCGGTGGCACCTTCACCGACTTGTTCGTGCTCGACGAAACCAGCTCGCGGGTCGACATCGTCAAGGTGCCGTCCACGCGGGGTGAAGAGTCGGTGGGCTTCATGAATGGCATCGCCCGCGTGCTGGCCGCCGACGGCGCCGACGCGTCGGACGCCTCCAGCCTCGCCACCATCATCCACGGCACCACGGTGGGCACCAACGCGCTGCTGGAGCGCAAGGTCGCCCGCACCGGGCTGATCACCACCCGCGGTTTTCGCGACGTGCTGGAAATGCGGCGCCGCGACCGGCCCCAGACCTGGGGCTTGCGGGGCGGGTTCGAGCCCGTGATCCCGCGCGACCTGCGGCTGGAGGTGGACGAACGTGTGCTGGCCGACGGCAGCGTGCACACGCTGGTGAACCTGGAGCAGGTGCGCCAGGCCGCGACCGCGCTGCTGGCGCAGGGGTGTGAAGCCGTCTGCGTGTTCTTCGTCAACACCTACGCCAACCCCGCCAACGAGCGGGCGGCGGTGGCGGCGGTGCGGGCGGTCTGGCCGAACGCGCACGTCACGTCCGCGGCCGAGGTGCTGCCCGAGATCCGCGAGTTCGAGCGCGCCTCTACGGCCAGTCTGAACGCGGCGTTGCAGCCCGTGGTGGGCCGCTACCTGGAACGGCTGGACGGCGATCTGCGCGCCCACGGCTTTGACGGCGAGCTGTTGATCGTGCAGAGCAACGGGGGCGTGATGTCGCGCCAGACCGCTTGCGAGCTGCCGGTGAAGACCGCGCTGTCGGGTCCCGCGGCCGGCGTCATCGCCTGTGCGGCCATGGCAACGGCAGCAGGTTATCCGGACGTGATCACCGGCGACATCGGCGGCACCTCGTTCGACGTTTCCCTGATCGCTGGCGGGTGGGCCGCGCTGGCGGCGCAGACCAGCATCGCCTTCGGCATGGTGGTGCGCTCGCCCATGATCCAGATCGAGACCATCGGCGCTGGCGGGGGCTCTATCGCCAGCGTGGACGTGGGGGGAATGCTGCAGGTGGGCCCCGAGTCGGCCGGCAGCGTGCCGGGACCGGCCTGCTACGGACGTGGCAATCAGCGCCCGACGGTCACCGACGCCAACGTGCTGCTGGGCCGCATCGCCGCCGAACGGCCGCTCGGTGGCGGTTTGCTCGGCGCGCTGGATGTGGAGAAGGCACGCGAAGCCATCCGCCGCTTCGTGGCCGAGCCGCTGGGGCTGGATGTGCTGCAGGCGGCCGAGGCCATCCTCACGGTGGCCAACGCCAAGATGGCCGGTGCGATGCGGCTGGTGTCGATCGAAAAAGGCCACGATCCGCGGCAGTTCGCTTACATGCCGTTCGGCGGTGGTGGCGGCCTGCACGTGTGCGACATGATGCGCGAGGTCGGTGTCGCCACCGGTATCGTGCCGCGTTACCCAGGCGTGACCTCGGCCCTGGGCTGCGTCATGGCCGACATGCGCCACGACGCGGTCCAGACGCTGAACCAGCCCCTCGCGGCGCTGGACTTCGCGCAGCTGCGCGCGCTGCGCGGCGATCTGGCCGAGCGCTGCCGCCAGCGGCTGGATTCCGCCGGGGTGCGTTTCGAGAGCGTGCGCGAAGAGATCGCGCTGGACATGCTCTACCAGGGGCAGACCCACACCGTGGCCGTGCCGCTGACGGCGCAGGCGCTGGACGCTGCTGACACACAGGTCGCGTTCGAGGCCATCTACCGCGCCGAGTTCGGCCGCGTGCTCGACGGCATCCCGATCCGGGTCATGAACCTGCGCTACGCCCTGGTGGGCGTGCGGCCCAAGTTCGACCTGACGCTGCTCGCCCCCCAGGGCGAGGGCCGCACCGAGCCGCTGGGCGAGCAGTCGGTGTATGTCAAAGGCCAGTGGGTGCAGGCCCGGCGCTACGACCGGCTGCGCCTGCCCGTGGGGCACCGCATCACCGGTCCGGCCATCTTCGAGCAGGCCGACACCACTGTCTGGCTGGACCCCGGCTTTGAAGCCAGTGTCGACCGGCTCGGCAACCTCATCCTGCGTCCGCTATGAAAACGGCTCTTGTCATCATCGACCTGCAGAACGACTTTCTCGCCAGGGACGGGGCGTACGCCCGGGGCGGCTCCGCCAACCCCGAGGCGCTGCGCCTGCCCGCGCGCGTGCTGCCGGTGGCGTGGGCGGTCAAGGCCGCCGGGGGACTGGTGGTGGCCAGCCAGTTCACGCTGTGGCCCGACGCCAGCGGCGAGCCCATGGTCTCTCCCCACCTGCAGCGGCTGCGGCCCTTCCTGCGGCGCGGCGACTTCGCCCCCGGCAGCCGCGGCCAGGCCTGTGTGGACGAGTTGCAGCCGGTGATCCATGTGTGCGTGCAGAAGGTCGCCTATTCGGCCTTCTTCAACACCCAGCTCGACTGGCTGCTGCGCAAGGCCGGCGTGGGCCGCGTGGCGGTGTGCGGCATCGTCACCAACGGCGGCGTGGCCAGCACCGTGCGCGACGCCCACATGCGGGACTACGACACCTGGGTCATTGCCGACGCCTGCGCCGCCTTCAAGGCCGATGCCCACGCCACAGCGCTGAGCGACATGGCCAGCGTGGCCCGGGTGGTGGACGCCGCCACCTTCGTCCAAGAGGGGCTGGCATGACGGCGCCTACCCGCGTCGTGGTCGATCCGGGCTTCACCGCGCCGGTGCACGTGCCGGTGCTGGTGATCGGCGCCGGGGCCTGCGGCCTGACGGCGGCGCTGCGGCTGGCGGACCTTGGCATCGAGTGTGTGGTGGCCGAACGCGACGAACGCCCGGCGGGTTCGACCAGCCTGTCGTCCGGCTTCATCCCGGCTGCGGGCACCCAGGCACAGCGCGCGCTGGGGGTGGACGATTCGCCCGAACGTTTTGCCCAGGACATCCAGCACAAGGCCCACGGCACGGCGGCGCTGCACCTGGTGCAGGCCTACACCGAAGCCATCGCACCCGCGCTCGACTTCCTGGCCGACCGCCACGGCCTGCAGTGGGAGGTGCTCGACGGCTTCCTGTACCCCGGCCACACGCGCCACCGCATGCACACCCTGCGCGAACGCACCGGCGAGGCCCTCGTCCAGGCGCTGGGTCAGGCGCAGCAGCGCTGCGAGATCCCGTTGCTGACCCAGGCGCGCGCCAGCGAGCTCGTGGTGGACGGGGCGCAGCGCGTGCTGGGCGTGCGGCTGCAGCGGCCCGACGGCAGTCTGGAGGCGGTCGCCTGCGACGCGCTGCTGCTGGCCTGCAACGGCTATGGCGGCGCGCCGGATCTGTTGCAACGTTTCGTGCCCGAGATGGTGGCCGCCACCTTTGCCGGGCATCCGGGCAACGACGGCACGGCGGTGCGCTGGGGCGAAGGCCTGGGCGCGCGGCTGGCCGACCTGCGGGCCTACCAGGGGCACGGGTCGTGGGCGGTGCCGCACGCGGTGCTGATCACCTGGGCCCTGATGGTCGAAGGCGGCGTGCAGATCAACGCCCGGGGCCAGCGCTTCCACGACGAATCGCAGGGCTATTCTGAAGCGGCGCTGCACGTGGTGGCGCAGCCCGGCGGACAGGCCTGGAACGTGTTCGACGACCCGGTGCTGGCACTGGCGCAGGGTTTTCCGGACTTTGTCCAGGCGCAGCAGGCCGGTGCCGTGCGCACCTGTGCCGATGTGGGCGCGCTGGCCGCGCTGATCGGCTGCGACCCGTCCACGCTGCAGGCCACGCTGGCCGCGGTGGCACCGGACACCCCCGATCCCTTCGGTCGTGGCTTCAAGCGTGGGCTCCGGGCACCGTTCCACGCGGTGCGGGTGACCGGTGCCCTGTTCCACACGCAGGGCGGGCTGGACGTGGACGCGCAGTGCCGGGTGCTCGACGGCGCCGGGCAGCCGCTACCCAACCTGTGGGCCGCCGGGGGCGCGGCGCGTGGCGTCTCGGGCCACGATGTCAGTGGCTACCTCTCGGGCAACGGCCTGCTCAGCGCGGTGGCCGGGGGCTTCATCGCGGCCGACAGCCTGGCCCGCCAGCTGCAACCGGAGACCTCCCGATGAGCCCCCCTTCGCTGCGACATCGCCTGCAGGCCCCCACGCCTTTGTTGTGCCCGGGCGTTTTCGATGCGTTCAGCGCCTTGCTGGCGCAGCAGGCGGGTTTCGAGGGGCTGTACCTCTCGGGCGCCTCGCTGGCCTACACGCGCCTGGGCCGGTCCGACGTTGGCCTCACCACTTTCACCGAGGTGCAGGACGCGCTTGCTCGCATCACCGAGCGGGTGGACTGTCCAGTGATCGTGGACGCGGACACGGGTTTTGGCAACGCACTGAATGTGCAGCGCACCGTGCGCGGTTTCGAGCGTGCCGGTGCGGCCATGGTGCAGCTGGAGGACCAGGGCTTTCCCAAGCGCTGTGGTCACCTGGACGGCAAGACGGTGGTGCCGCAGGCCGAGATGGTCGGCAAGCTCAAGGCGGCGCTGGATGCGCGCCACAGCGCCGACACCCTGGTGATGGCGCGCACCGACGCGCTGGCCATCGAGGGCTGGGACCGCGCCATGGAGCGGGCCGAGGCCTACCTGGCCTGCGGGGTGGACGCGCTGTTCATCGAAGCCCTGCGCAGCCCGGCGCAGCTGGCCGATGCTGCGGCCCGCTTCGCCGGTCGCGTCCCGCTGCTGGCCAACATGGTCGAAGGCGGCAAGACCCCGGTGACGCCGGCCGATGAACTGGGGCGCTTGGGCTACCGCATCGTCATCTTTCCCGGCGGCACGGTGCGCGCCATCGCACGCACCTTGCAGGGCTACTTCGCCAGTCTCAAGGCCCACCAGACCACCGCCCCCTGGCAGGCCGACATGCTCGATTTCGACCAGCTCAACGCCCTGATCGGCACGCCGGCGCTGCTGGAGCAGGGCGCCCGCTACGACGCCGAGCACCAACCCTGAGGAGATCCCCATGCCCGTGACCCAGATCACCCTGTTGCCCGGTTACAGCCCCGAGGTGCGCGAGCGGCTCGTGGCGCGCGTGTCGCAGGCGGTGGCGTCGGTGATCGCCGCGCCCCCGGCGGGTATCACCACCTTCATCAACGAGGCCGCGACCTACCAGCGCGACGGCCGGGTGTTCGTCGCCGGCAACCACGCCCACCCGGTGGCCACCGAGGTGGTGAAGGCCTTCCTGGCGGCCATGCAGGCGCGCGAACTGGATCGCGCCCGGGCGTTTCTCGCGCCAGGCTTTCAGATGCAGTTCCCCGGCGGCGTGCGGTTCACCACCCTGGAGCAACTGGTTGACTGGGGGCGGCAGCGCTACCGCTCGGTGGGCAAGACCTTCGAGGCCTTCGACGAGGCCTGGAGCGGCACCACCTGCGTGGTGCATTGCCACGGCACCTTGTCTGGTGAATGGCCGGATGGGCAGGCCTTTGCCGGCATCCGGTTCATCGACCGGTTCGAGGTGCAAGGCGGGCTACTGCACCGCCAGGACGTCTGGAACGACTTGGGCGAGCATCGGACCCACTCCTAGCCATATTGGAAGTTCAAGCGGCATGGAGAGAGCGGCATAGCGAACACGCCGATCCTGGAAGCAGCTCATCCCACATTGCAAGTCTTTTTTTCCAGAATCGCCTTGTGACCCCGCAACATTTCACCCTCGTTCATTGAAACCCTGGGTGATGCACTTCAGGTTTGAATCCACCCGCCCTTGTTCACCGCATCCTTAGCAGAAAGTTAATGGGCCTTATCTATAGCTCCTGAATCCGTGACCTCACCCCCCGGATCAGGGTAAATCCCCATGCAAATCAAGCACTTGGCCCCCATCTGGCTTGCACCCTGCAGGTGAAGGAAGCACAAATGGCTGATCCGGTTGAATTTGTTCCTGAATCCGTGACCTCACCCCCCGGATCAGGGTAAATCCCCATACAAATCAAGCACTCGAGCGAGGGGGCATCGCCAACAGCGACATCATCAAGTGCTACCTCGCCCTGCTCACTCTTGGCAAGAACGACTTCGAGGCCGTCGAGGGCTTTCGCTCCCAGCGCTTTGCCCATCAGGCGCTGGGCCTGCGTGCCGTGCCATCGAGTGCGACGTTGCGCCAGCGCTTTGACGCCATGGGCACCCAGTGGAGCGAACTGGCCGACCAGATCAACCGCGCCGTGCTGGGGCTGCACATCAACGGCGCGCCCATAGCCTTCGGCGCCCTGAGCACCGGCCACCTGCCGCTGGACATCGACACCTTCGTGATGGACCAAAGCGACACCGCTAAGGAAGGCGTGTCCTACACCTACGCCGGGGTGGACGGCTACTGCCCCATTGCCTTGTACCTGGGCACACGCGGCTACTGCCTGGAGCTTG
>JAIFNE010000125.1 GCA_020047875.1 Hydrogenophaga sp. | reverse complement strand
ACAAAGGCCTGGGCGAAATGAACCCGGCCCAGCTCTGGGAAACCACCATGGACCCCACCGTGCGCCGCCTGCTGCGGGTGCAGATCGACGACGCGATCGAAGCCGACCGCGTGTTCACCATGCTCATGGGCGACGAGGTGGAACCACGCCGCGATTTCATCGAGACCAATGCGCTGCGGGCGGGGAATATCGACGTTTGAGGTTCATCACACCGCAATCCGGAAAGTGCTCATAAACCCATAAAAATCAAGCACTTGCTATCACATTGGTACGGGCATGCCTGATCCAGCGTGTTAGGCCTTCCGTATTGAGGTGCGTTCTTTTTCACTCGCCTGGGGAGGCAAACAATGAAAAAAGAAGTGATCGTCCGGCTGCACGCCAGCTTTGAAGAGATGGTGCAAAAAGACGAAGACGGCAGCGAATACTGGCTGGCCCGTGATCTGCAAGCGCTGCTCGGCTACGCGAAGTGGGAAAACTTTGCGAGGGTAATCGACAAGGCGAAGACCGCTTGCCAGTCCTCCAATCACGACCCCGAAGACCATTTCCTTGATGTCAGGAAAATGGTCGAGCTGGGCAGTGGCGCAACACGCGCGGTCGATGACATCGCGCTCACCCGTTACGCCTGCTACCTGATCGCCCAGAACGGCGACCCCTCCAAAGAGGCCATTGCCTTCGCGCAAACCTACTTTGCGGTGCAAACCCGCAAACAGGAGCTGATCGAACAGCGCCTGGCCGAGATGGAGCGCCTGAGCGCCCGCAAGAAACTCACGCTTTCAGAGAAAGAACTCTCCGGCGTCATCTATGAGCGCGTGGGCGACCAGATGAGTTTTGCCCGCATCCGCAGCAAGGGCGACACAGCGCTGTTTGGCGGCCACACCACGCAAGACATGAAGGTGCGCCTGGGCGTGCCAGACAGCCGCCCACTGGCCGACTTCCTGCCCACGATCACGATCAAGGCGAAAGACTTCGCCAACGAGATCACCAACTTCAACATCAAGCGCGACGGCCTGAACACCGAGCCCACCATCGCCGGCGAGCACGTCAAGAACAACCGTGATGTGCGCGACCTGCTGCTCAAGCGCGGCATCCAGCCCGAATCCCTGCCCGCCGCTGAAGACCTGAAAAAGATCGAGCGGCGCGTTCAGTCAGAAGCCAAGAAGCTGCCACCCAAGCCCAAGAAAACCTAGGCGCGGCCGGCCCACCACACACCGCATGAATCGCGAACAACTCAAAAAACTCGAAAAAGACCTCTGGTCCGCCGCTGACAAGCTGCGGGCCAACTCCGACCTCAAGGCCAGCGAGTACAGCACCCCGGTGCTGGGCATCATCTTTCTGAAGTTCGCGGACAACAAATACCGCCTGCACGAAGACGCCATCTACGAGGAGTACACCCGGCTCAAGGGCACCCGGCGAGAACGCTCGCTGCAGGAAATCGCCCTTGAAAAATGCGGCTTCGCGCTGGCGCCCCACGCGCGCTACCAGCACCTGCTGAACCTGCCCGAGCAAGAAGACATCGTCAAGGCCATCCGCCTGGCCATGGCCAGCATCGAAGTCACCAAACCCGAGCTGCTGGGTGTGCTGCCGCAAGAGGAATACGACCGCTTCACCCGCAGCGACAAAAACCGCCACATCCCCAAAGACCTGCTCAAGCTGTTTTCCGACATCCCGGCAGACGCCTCGGGCGATGTGTTCGGGCAGATCTACGAGTACTTCCTCTCCAACTTCGCGCTCAGCGAAGGCCAGGGCGGTGGCGAGTTCTTCACGCCGCGCTCGGTGGTGCGGCTGATGACGGAAATCATCGAACCGCATGGCGGCAAGGTGTTCGACCCGGCCTGTGGCTCGGGGGGCATGTTCGTGCAGTCGGCCGAGTTCATCCACCAGCACCGGCAGGATGCGGCCGCCGATCTGGACGTGTACGTTTACGGCACCGAGAAGACGCGCGAAACCGTCAAGCTCGCCAAGATGAACCTGGCCGTCAACGGCCTGCGCGGCGACGTGCAGCAGGCCAACGCGTACTACGAAGACCCGTTCAACAGCTTCGGCGCGTTTGACTACGTGATGGCCAACCCGCCCTTCAACGTGGACGACGTGGCGCTGGACGCGGTGGAGGGCGACCGCCGGTTCAACACCTACGGCGTGCCACGCAACAAGACCAAGAAATCCGCGGGCAAAGGCAAAGACGGTGGCAAGGACGACAAAGCTGTCGAGACCGTGCCCAACGGCAACTACCTCTGGATCAACCTGTTTGCCACTTCGTTGAAAGACAAAGGCCGCGCCGCGCTGGTCATGGCCAATTCCGCCAGCGACGCGCGCCACTCCGAGGCCGAGATCCGCCAGTCGCTGATCGAGCACAACCTCATCTACGGCATGCTCACGCTGCCGTCCAACCTGTTCTACACCGTCACCCTGCCAGCCACGCTGTGGTTCTTTGACAAGGGCAAGACGGACGAGCGCGTGCTCTTCATCGACGCGCGCAACATCTTCACGCAGATCGACCGCGCCCACCGCGAGCTGAGCGAGCAGCAGATCCAGAACATCGCCATCATTCCCCGGCTGCACAAAGCCCGGCGCGGTGAGTTCGTGGCGCTGGTGGACGGCTACTTCCGCCAGGGCCTGGCGCAGCTGCAAGAAGAGGCCGCGCACATTCCCGCGCTGAGCGAGCGCCTGCTCGCCCTGCTGGCCGAAGAAAACGACGCCCAGGCCCAGCAGGCGGGCCAGGACGCCGTGGCCGGCCTGCAAGCGCAATGGGCCGGCCTGCCCGCGCTGGCCGCCGCCCAGGCGGCACACGACCGGGCCCACGGCGCTTCAGACGACGTAGACACCCGCAACACCGCCCAACACGCGCTGCGCGCCTTGTTCACACCCTTCTTCCACGGCCTGCACGCCAGCCTGAAGGCGCTGGACAAAGCCATCCGCGAGATGGACAAGCGCAAGGCCGACGCCGCCAAAGCCACCGGCAAACGCGCTGCGGGCAACCGCCAGGCCAAGGGCGTGAAAGACGCGCTACAGGCCCTGCACGACGAGGTGAAGCTGGCCGAGCGCTTTTACGCGCACATCGGCTGGCTGCAAGAGCGCTTTCCCAAAGCCGTTTAACTGGCCACGCGCGCCGAGATGGCTGAGCAGGACTGGTCACTGAACCCGGGGCGCTATGTGGGTGTTGTGATTGAGGAGGACGGGAAGACGGAAGAGGAGTTCATGAGCCTGATCGATGAATCCCAACAGGAGTTGAATCTCTTGACGGATCAAGCGGCAGACCTGAAGGCGACTATTGATGCCAACCTCAAAACATTGTTGGAGGCGATGTGATCTTCAGGGAGCGTTTGCTCGGCGACTTGCTCACATTTCAACGTGGTTTCGACATCACCAAAGCGGAGCAGAGCCCCGGCGAAGTTCCGATCGTTTCCTCATCTGGCACCTCCAGCTTTCACAGCGAGGCCAAGGTAAGTGGTCCAGGCGTTGTGATTGGCCGCAAGGGGTCGTTGGGGACGGTGCACTTTCTATCCTGTGACTTCTGGCCGCACGACACAACGTTGTGGATCAAGGACTTCAAAGGCAACGATCCGCGCTTTTTGTCCTACTTTTTAAGCACGTTGCACCTGGAGGTTTTTGATACCGGTTCATCCAATCCGACGTTGAATCGCAATCACGTCCACAAAATCAAAGTGCTGGCGCCTGAACCTGCCGATCAGCACAAGATCGCCGCGATCCTTTCCGCCTACGACGACCTGATCGCCAACAACCAGCGGCGCATTGCGCTGCTGGGGTCCACGGCCGAGGAGATCTACCGCGAGTGGTTTGTGCGGATGCGGTTTCCTGGCGCTAAGCCTGTGACCTTAGAGAAAGGCCTTCCTCCAGGTTGGAAACATGAGCTTATCGGTGGCGCATTCAAGTTCTTTGGCGGTGCAACTCCCTCCAAGGATGTGGCCCGCTACTGGACCAATGGAGACGTCAACTGGTTCACACCCACCGACATCACTGCAGCTGACGGCATCTACCTGGAGTCGTCCCGTGACAGGTGCACCGAGGACGGTCTTGCCGATTGTTCAGCCAATCTGTTCCCGGCCTACTGCGTCATGATGACCAGCCGCGCAACGATCGGCGCCATTGGCATCAATACCGAGCCGGCATGCACGAACCAAGGGTTCATCACCTGCATCCCGAACGAGCAGTACCCGCTGACGTACCTGTACCACTGGCTCAAGCTCGCGAAACCGCACTTCGAAATGTTGTCGGGTGGCGCCACGTTTGCCGAGTTGACCAAGGGCACGTTCAAGCGCATTCGAATACTGACACCCGACATTGCACTAGTGGGCCGGTATGAGAAGTTAACAAGGCCCATGTTCGACGAGATGGAGTCTTTGCAGAAGGCGAACGGGAAACTCCAGAGCACCCGCGACGCGCTCCTCCCCCGCCTCATCTCCGGCAAACTTCGCGTCGACCAGCTGAACATCCAGGCCCCGCCCAGCATGAGAGCCGACACGGCCCCGGCGGTTTAAGGACCCGATCCACAACACCACTGCCCCAGGGAGGCAAGCACGTTGGCCGCGAAAAACTTCATCTCCGAAGACGACATCGAGCAGGCCCTGCTGCAGCGCCTGCAGCACCTGTGTGGCTTCAACGTGCTGAACTGCTTCACCGCGCAGCCGGACGACCTGAACGACGGCTCGGGCCGGGCGGACAAGCGTGAGGTGATCCTGGCCGGGCCGCTGCGCGCGGCGCTGCAGCGACTGAACCCGCAGGCCCCGGCCAGCGCGGTGGACGCGGCCCTGGCCCAGCTGATGATGCCGCGCACGGCCATGAGCCTGGTGGCGGCCAACCGCGAGATGGACAGCCTGCTGCGCGACGGCGTGCCGGTGACCTACGAGCCCGAAGCGGGCCCGCAGGCCGGGCAGTCGGTAACAGAGCGGTTGAAGGTGATCGACTTCGACACGCCGAACCCGAAGGCCGGGCGCAACCACTACCTGGCCGTGTCGCAACTGTGGGTGAAGTGCACCGGCCAGGCCAGCGCGGCGGCCTACCGCCGGCCCGATGTGCTGCTGTATGTGAACGGCCTGCCGCTGGTGTTCATTGAGCTGAAGAACAGCAACGTGAAGCTGCGCGCGGCATACGACGACAACCTGACCAACTACAAGGCGCAGATTCCGCAACTGTTCGTGGCGAACGCGCTGTGCCTGCTCTCCAACGGCACCGAGACGCGGGTGGGCAGCCTCACGGCGCAGTGGGAGCACTTTTTTGCCTGGCTGCGGGTGGACGATGAAAAAGAAGTGCTGAACCGCAAGGCCATTGCCGACCAGCAGCTGAGCGTGGAGCGGGCGGTGATGGGCTTGCTCAAGCCCGAGCGGCTGCTGGACTATGTGGAGAACTTCTGCGTGTTCTACCGCGAGACCAGCAAGGTGATCGCGCAGAACCACCAGTTCATTGGTGTGAACAACGCGTTTGACCAGTTCACCCGGCGGCGCGAGCTGGGCGGCAAGCTGGGCGTGTTCTGGCACACGCAGGGCTCGGGCAAGAGCTTTTCGATGGTGTTCTACACGCGCAAGGTGTTCCGCAAGCTCGCGGGCAATTTCACCTTTGTGGTGGTGACCGACCGCAACGACCTGGACGGGCAGATTTACCGCAACTTCCTGCACACCGGCGTGGTGGGGCCAAACGACAAGGTGCGCCCGCGCGACAGCACGCAGCTGCGCGAGATGCTGGGCAAGAACAAGCGGGTGCTGTTCACGCTGATCCAGAAGTTCCGCTACGACAAGGGTCGGGCGTACCCGCTGCTGTCGGACCGGGAAGACATCGTGGTGATCGTGGATGAGGCGCACCGCACGCAGTACGCCGGCCTGGCCGAGAACATGCGCGCGGGCCTGCCCCGGGCCAACTTTCTGGCGTTCACCGGCACGCCGCTGCTGGGCAGCGAGCGCAAGACCAACGCTTGGTTTGGTGGCTATGTGTCGGAATACAACTTCCAGCAGAGCGTGGAAGACGGGGCCACGGTGCCGCTGTTTTACGAGAAGCGCGTGCCGGAGGTGCTGATCCAGAACGACGAACTGAACGAAGAGTTCGCCGCGATCCTGGAAGAGGAAAACCTGGACGACACCGCGCAGCAGAAGCTGGAGCGGCGCTTTGCGCAAGAGATGGCGGTGATCACCACCGATGACCGGCTGGAGACGGTGGCGCGCGACATCGTGTACCACTTCCCCCGGCGCGGCTACCTGGGCAAGGGCCTGGTGATTGCGGTGGACAAGTTCACCGCCGTGACCATGTTTGACAAGGTGCAGGCGCGCTGGAAGGACGAGATCAAGGCGCTGACTGGGCGCATCACCGCGACAAAGAACGACATCGAGCGCGAGCGGCTGAAACGCATCCGCGAGTGGATGAAGTCGGTGGAGATGGCGGTGATCGTGAGCGAGGAGGCGGGCGAAGAAGAGAAGTTTGCCAAGCGCAAGCTCAACATCAAGCCGCACCGCGAGCGCATGAACGCGCTGGACGCAAACGGCCACGACATTGAATACAACTTCAAGGACCCGGCGCACCCGCTGCAACTGGTGTTTGTGTGCGCCATGTGGCTGACGGGTTTTGACGCGCCCACGGTGAGCACGCTCTACCTGGACAAGCCCATGCAGGGCCACACGCTGATGCAGACCATTGCCCGCGCCAACCGGGTGAGCAGCCACGCGATCCACGGGGTGGAGAAGAAGCACGGCGAGATCGTGGACTACTACAACGTGTTCCGGCGCATGAAGAAGGCGCTGAAGGACTACGCCGCCGGACCGGAAGACGATGACGAGATGCCGGTGCGCGACAAGGCCGAACTGTTCACGCTGCTGGACGAAGCGCTGGAGCAAGGCCTGGCGTTTTGCGATGCGCAGGCCGTGGCGTTGCGCGATGCACTGGGCCGGGGCGATGTGTTCACCAAACTCGGGCAGTTCAACGACTACGCCAACACCTTGCTGGCGCAGGACGAGCTGCGCCAGAGCTTCAACGTGTACGAGAACGCGATCAGCGGCTTGTACGAGGCCTGCAAGCCCGAAGTGCTGGGCCAGGGCAAGGGGCGGCTGGTGTCGGCCTTTCAGTACCTGCGCGGGGTGATGGACGCCATCGTGGAGCAGGCGGACCTGGACGGCGCCATCCAGCGCCTGGCGGCGCTGCTGGACGAGAGCGTGGTGGTGGACAACGCGGAAACGTTCAACGCCAAGCAGTTCGACGCGGAATACAGAATAGTCAAACGCGGTCGAGCCTGGGACCTGAGCAAGGTAAACGTGGAGAAGCTGCGCGAGGAGTTCAAGGCCTCACCACACCGGAACATCGAGATCGCCGACCTGCGCGCGTTTCTGGAAAAGAAGCTGGCGGAGATGCTGGCCCAGAACAGCACCCGCATCAACTTCGCGGAACGGCTGCAGAAGATCATCGACGCCTACAACTCGGGCGCAACCTCAACCGAGAACTACTACGACGAGCTGACCGCGCACGTGGCCGCCATGCAGAACGAGGCCGAGCGCCATGTGCGCGAGGGGCTGACGGAAGACGAGCTGGAGCTGTTCGACCTGCTGAAGAAAGACGGCCTGACCAAGGACGAAGAACAGCGCGTCAAGTTGGCGGCCAAACACCTGCTGCGCCGGCTGGTGGAAGAGCAACCCAAGGTGCTGGTGCAGGACTGGTACAAGGACGCGCAAACCCAGACCCGGGTGCGCTCGGAAATTTCACGCGTGCTCAACGACGAGCTGCCCGAGTCGTACGACCGCGCGCTGTTTGAGCAAAAGTGCGCCAAGGTGTATGAGCTGGCGACGGAATATGCGGCCAAGGGCAGGAAGTGGGCCGCATGAGCCGGCTTCCACCCCTGCTGGATCGCAGCGCGTTCCTCGTCTGCTGACAGGGCGGGGCCGAGCTTCAGGTTGTCGAGCAGGCTGGAGATCGCGTCCAGCTCGCCGCTGGCGGGCACAAAGCCAGCGCCACTGCCTGAGGTGTTGGCGGGGCCATGGTCGAACATCAACCGGGTGACCCATTGGGTGTCGGTGCGGCAAGCAATGCCGTGCGCCAGGCGACCGTCGGCGGTTTGCTCGAATTCCCGGCACACCTGCCCTTCGGCGCCGCGGTAGCTGGTCACGGGCGTGATCTGCAAGCCGGCAACCTTCAGCGCCTCGCCGGCGGGCAGGGTTTCCATGGCGCGTTGCAGGGCCTGCGCCAGGGGCGGCTCGCCGCCGCCCGACTGGCTGCCCCACCACTGGCCGGCGAACAGGCCCACCACCAGCGCGAGGCTGGCCGCGGTGGCGAGCGAGGGCCAATAAGCGCGGTCGTTGGCGGCCTGGCGGGTGACGGCGCTGGCGGCGGGCGTGGCGGCCTGGGCCAGGGCGGGCACCGGCTTGAGCGGATGGGCGCGGATGGCGTCGATCAGGTGCTGCGGCACGGGCTCGTTCAGCAAGGCGTCCATGTCGGGGCCCAGTGCGCTGCGGGTCTGGCGAAAGCGCTCCACGATGGCGCGGGCTTCTTCGTCGTCTCGCAGCAGCCGCTCCACTTCCAGGGCGCTCGCAGGATCGAGTTCACCGTCGGCGTAGGCCATGAGTTTTTCGATGTCATGGTCGTTCATGGCGTTTCCTTCGGTGCGTGTTTCACGGGCTTTTTCATGTCTTCATGCAGTTGCAGCCGGGCCCGGGACAAGCGGCTCATGACGGTGCCCACCGGAATTTGCAGGATGTCTGCGGCTTCCTGGTAGGAATACGATTCAACGCAGACCAGCATCAAAACCTCCCGCTGCTCGGGCTTGAGCCGGTCAAGCAGACCAGAGACCTGGGCAAAGGTGTCGCGCACTTCCGGGAGCCGGTGGGCGTTTTCGTCGGCCTGCAGCGCCAGCTCATCTTCATCCACCTGCTCGCCGCGCACCTTGCGGCTGCGCAAGCGGTCGTACCAGAGGTTCTGGATGATTTTGTACATCCAGCTGTCGAGCCGCGTGCCGGCTTCCCACTGATCCAGCCGAACCAGCGCACGCTCGCAGGCCTCCTGAACCAGGTCATCCGCGTCATCCCGGTTCGCGGCCAGCCCGTGGGCGAAGCGGCGCAGCCTGGGGAGAAGAGCAACCATTTCTTCGCGTACATCGGTCATGGGTTGAAAAGTTACGTTGTCTGTAAAACGTTGCCGGCGCTGAAAAATTCCCAACGTCATTCAAAAGGTGGCTGCGAGTATGCAGCGGCCTTGTGTCGCGCCCGGCGGGCGAACCGGCGCGTGTTGAACAGCGGCGGGGGGCGCCAACTTGTGAAAATTTGAAACGGCTGGAATAGGGGCCCAGCCGGCCCGTTGTCTGCTCAACACCCGACCTCATCGGGTACCTATTCAAGGAGCAGACAGATGATTTCATTTGACGCGGCCGAGTCGGCCACCGCAACCATACAGGCCAGGCTGCGCCGCATCCCCGCCACCTGGACGGCAGGGCTGGAATGCTGGTTGTACGTGCCAGAAAACCTCGACGCCAGCCTGGCACCGCTGGTAGCGGTGCACGGTGTCGGGCGCGGAGCCCGAAACCAGGCCAGCCAGTTCATGCAGCGCGCCCAGGCTCAGGGCCGGCTCGTCATTGCCCCGGTGTTTGACGTCCAGCGGTGGCCGGGCTACCAGCGCATTGCGGCGCATGGGCAGCGCGCCGATCTGGCCCTGCTGACGCTGCTGGATTCGGTGACTTTTCAAACCGGTGTGTCCACCCGGCGGGTGGCGATGTTTGGTTACTCGGGCGGCGCGCAGTTTGCGCACCGCTTCGCAATGCTGCACCCCCACCGGCTGGAGCATCTGTGCGTGTGCGCTGCGGGCTGGTACACCTGGCCGACCGCCACCGAGCAGCGGTTTCCACACGGCACCGGCGTGGCGCCGCGCCGCCGCCTGGGCGAAGCCGTGGCGGGCAACCTGGGGCGCTTTCTGCAGATTCCGCTGCGGGTGGCGGTGGGCGAGCGCGACAACGTGGTGGATGCGCTGACGCGCAGCAACGACCTGCTGGACGCGCAGCAAGGCACACACCGTTTGCAACGCGCCCAGCGCTGGGTGCAGACCCTCCAGCGGCTGGCCACCGAGCGCGGGCTGCCGGCCACGACTTCCGAGAGTGCATGCGCTCGGGGGTGCTGGGTGCACTGGCCATGCCCGAGCCGGGCCAGCGCCTGCAGGTGATGGCCAGGGCCGCCTGAGCGCCGGGTTCGCTGGCCGTTCCGCCTTTCGTTCCCTTCCCTTTGCTTTCCCTTGTTTTTCCCTTCTTCTCACCTCCCTTCACTTTTCCCTTTCACTTCAAAGACCATGACCATGAAAAACGAACAAACCCGCATGCTGCAAAACACCTTGAAGACCGCCAAGTGGGCGTTTTCCACCCGGCGTGTGCGCCATGCCGACGCGCACACCCTGAGCGACCAGATTGAGCAAGCCATCTCGGGCGACC
>JAIFNE010000054.1 GCA_020047875.1 Hydrogenophaga sp. | reverse complement strand
TCCCCGGACCTCGCCCACGGCAATCTGAAAAGCATCACCGCCATGGTGATGGCAGTGGGCTGCTTTGCGCTGATGGACACGGTGCTCAAGCTGCTCTCGGCGCGCTACCCCGCGCTGCAGGTGGCGGCGCTGCGCGGGCTGTGCGGGCTGCCGCTGATCCTGGTTTTCATCAGCGCGCGCCGCGCCTGGGGCTCGGTGTGGCGCGTGCGCTGGCCGCTGCACCTGCTGCGCGGGGTGCTCGGAATTGCCATGCTCACGCTGTTCACCATCGGCGTGCGCGAGCTGCCGCTGGCGGCCGCCTACACGCTGTTTTTCATCGCGCCACTGCTGATCACCGTGCTTTCGGTGCCGGTGCTGGGCGAGCGGGTACCAGCGGCACACTGGTGGGTGATTGGCATCGGTTTTGTGGGTGTGCTGATCGCGCTACAACCGCGCGGCGGCGACCTGCAGGCGGGCCTGGTGAGCCTGGGCGGGCTGGCGGTGCTGGGGGCCGCGGTTTGTTATGCGGTGGCCGCCGTGGTGGGCCGGCTTTCCAGCCGCACCGACAGCACCGAAAGCATGGTGCTGTGGATGATGGTGATCGTGGCAGTGGGCGCCAGCGCGCTGGCTTGGCCGCGCTGGGTGCCGGTGCAGCTGGCCGACTGGCCGCTGCTGCTGGCGCTGGGCATCACCGGCTTTTGCGGCCAGCTGGCGATCACGGTGGCGTTTCGCCATGGTCAGGCCTCGGCCGTGGCGCCGTTCGAATACACCGCCCTGGCCTGGGGCGTGGGCCTGGACTGGCTGATCTGGCAGACGCTGCCGCAGTCTCACACCTGGCTGGGCGCGGCGATCATTGTGGGCAGCGGGCTGTTTCTGGTGCGGCGCGAAAAGCGCATCACCCAGGCGCACGCCACCGCCGAACATCCCTGAGTGGCGCGGCTCACCGCGCCATGCGCAGCGCCTCGTCAACATACCGGTAGATTTCGTCGGGAATCACCGGGTGGCGGCTGTAGGTGCGGTGGCGCACCTGACCCAGACGCACCACCACCAGCTGAGCCGAGGGCACCACGATCACGTATTGCCCCAGGTGGCCCTGCAGGAAGTAGAACGGTGCGCTGTGGTTGGGGTCCATCCACAGGCTGTGGCCGTAATGGTCCACAAAGCCATTGGGTCGAACCATGCGCTGCACAAACTCGGCGGGCAACAGCTGCTGATCACCCCAGCGGCCATCCTGCAGCAGCAGCTGACCCAGGCGGGCGAAATTGCGCGCCGAGCTGTGCAGGCAGCAATACCCCATTTCCATGCCGCCGTCAGCCCGCGGGCGGTCCAGGCTCCAGCTGGCGTCGCCCTCCATGCCCATGGGCTGCCAGAAACGTTGCGCAAGGTAGTCGGACAGCGTGAGGTCGGGCTGGCGCGCCCGCAAGGCGCGCTGCAGCGCGACCGACAGCACCTGGGTGGAGGCGCTGCTGTATTCGAACTCGGTGCCGGGCTGGCGCTCGAAGCCCTGGGCCAGTACGGTGCCGGTGACGTCACCGCCGAAATACAGCTTGGTGGTCGGGTTGAGCGGCAGGTAATAGTGTTCCGTCCAGTCGTGGCCGGCCGTCATGGCGGAGAGCTGGGCCAGCGTGGCCACCGAGCCGCGCGGGTCGCCGGCGTATTCGGGCAGGTAGGCGGCCAGCGGTGTGTCGAAACTCGGGATGAAGCCGTCGGCCACGGCCGCGCCGGTGAGCATGGTCACCACCGTCTTGGCCATGGAAAACGAATTGGTGCGGCTGCTGACCGTATAGGGCTCGAAATAGCGCTCAAACAGCAACTGGCCTTGCCGGGCCACCAGAAAGGCGCTGGAGCGCTCGGCGGCGAGGAACTGCAGCAGGTCGGCCGACAGCGTGGTCTGCGGGGCGCGCGGGTGAACTGGCCACGGCTTGGGAATGCCCGAGGCCACCACGGCTTGGGGAAAGTTGGCCGCGTCGTCGATGTGGGCCGTGTTGTGGCCTTGCAGGTAGGTGTATTTGAGCGCGGTCCAGAAATAGCGGTGGCCGCCGAACTGGATGTAGGCTGCCAGCAGAACCAACAGCAACAGCAGGGCGATGAACGTGCGCCGGGTCCAGCGCCAGAGCGTGGCGTTCATCGCTGGTGCTCGGGCCACATGACCCCGGTGTCGCACAGGATGGCGTCAAGCGGGATATCGTGGGCTTCGGGCTGCAGCTCGGGCAGCCAGCCGAAGTCGTAGCCGAGCCCCACGGTGAAGGGCTTGGGCTGCAGCTGGGCCAGGGTGCGGTCGTAAAACCCGCCGCCGTAGCCGAGCCGGAAGCCGCCAGGCCCGTAGCCCACGCAGGGCACAAAAATCAGGCTGGGTTGCACCACCTCGGTGTCTTTGGGCTTGGGGATGCCGTAGGCGTCTTCTTCCATCGGGCAGCCGGGGAACCAGGTGTGAAAGCTCAGCGTTTTGTCGACCTTGTTGACCACCGGCAGGGCAATGCGGCGCTGGCGCTGCGCGGCGCGGGCGTCTTCTTCCAGACCGGCCTCCTGCCAGCGAAACAGCGCGGGCAGCGGGTCGAATTCGCCCTTGATGGGCCAGTAAGCGCCGATCACCGCCTCGGGCCGTTCGATCAGCCAGACCCGCATGACGCGCTGCAACAGCTCGTTGCGCCAGGCCTGGTCGGCCAGGTTTTGGCGCTTGTCGATCAAGGTTTTGCGCCACCCCGTCTTTTGGGTGTGCGGGGAACTCTGGCCGTCTTTGTTGTCCATAATCGTTCTATGACATTGCGTGGCGTTCGACTCGGAAAAACCCGTGCCCGGGGACTCGCGGCCATTATGGCCGCGCTAATGCTGGTGCCAGCCGTGGGCTGGTCGCAACCCGCCGCAGACGCCACCCTGCTGGAGATGCGCGACGCCTTTCGCCGCGGCAACACCACCACCCTGACCACGCTGCTGCCGCGCCTGCGCGGCCATGCGCTGGAGCCGCTGGCCGCTTACTGGGAAGCGCGCGCCCGGCTGGAGACCGCCACCCCCGAACAGATCCGCGAAGCGCTGGCGCGCCACCCGGGCGGCTACTGGGAAGACCGCTTGCGCAACGACTGGCTGCTGCAGCTGGGCAAGCAGCGCGACTGGGCCAATTTCAGCGCCGAGCTGCCGCGTTTTCGCATGAATGACGACCGTCAGGTGCAGTGCTACGCGCTGATGCTGGACGCGGTCAGCCAGCGCCGGCCAGCGGCCGAGGTGGCGCCTGAGGTGCAGGCGCGCTGGCTGCAGCAGCGCGATGTGGAAGACGGCTGCGCCGCTGCCGCGAAGTCGCTGCTGGACAGCGGCCACCTCAAGCCCGCGGCGGCCTGGGAGCGCGCGCGCCTGATGATCGAGCTGGGCCGCACGCGCGCCGCGGTGCAAGCGGTGGGGTTGCTGGACACCGAATGGACCGACACGGTGGAAGCCATCGCGCAGAACCCGGCCAAATTCCTCGACGAGAAAATCACCGCCATCCGGCCTCGCACCAAGGAGTTGGTGACGCTGGCCATGATCCGCCTGGCCAGCCTCGACCCGGACGCCGCCGCGCGCGAGATGGAGCGCACACGCTGGCGCGCCCAGCTGACCCAGGAGGAGCGTGGCTGGGTGTGGGGCGTGATCGGCAAGCGCGCCGCGCAACGGCGGCAAGACAACACGCTGGACCACTTCGCCAACGGTCAGCCCCGCTACATGGCCCCCGACCATCTGGCTTGGAAGGCCCGCGCCGCGCTGCGTGTCGGCAACTGGGCCGCGGTGGGCGAAGCCATTGCGGCCATGGATGCCGCCCAGCAGCGCGAGCCGGTCTGGGTCTACTGGCGCGCCCAGTCGATTCAAGCGCTGCGCCAGCCCAACCCGCAGGAAGCGGCCACGCAGGCCAACGATCTGTATGCCTCGATTGCCTCGGTGCAGGGCTTCTACGAACAGCTGGCGCTGGAGCAGCTGAGCCGGCGCATCACCGTGCCGCCACCCCCGGCGCCGCTCACGCCACAGGAAATCGCCAGCGCCACCACCGACCCGGCGCTGCAGCGCGCGCTGGCCGCGATCCGCCTGGGCCTGCGCAGCGAGGGTGTGCGGGAATGGAACTACGAAATTGCACTGCACACACCAGGCGGCATGACCGATCGCGAGCTGCTGGCGGCCGCCCAGCTGGCCTGCGACAACCAGGTGTGGGACCGCTGCATCAACACCAGCGAGCGCACCCGTCAGTCGCGCGACCACGCGCAGCGTTTCCCGATGCCCTTCGAGACTGCGGTGGTCAGGCGCGCGCACGACATCGGGCTGGACCCGGCCTACGTCTACGGCCTGATCCGCCAGGAAAGCCGCTTCGTCACCGACGCGCGCTCGGGCGTGGGCGCCTCGGGGCTGATGCAGGTCATGCCAGCCACCGCGCGCTGGACCGCGAAAAAGATCGGTCTGACCGACTTCCGGCCGCACCAGATCACCGAGCGAGACACCAACATCCTGATCGGCACCGCCTACCTCAAGCTCGCGCTCGACGATTTCGAGGGCTCGCTGCCCATGGCGGCAGCCGCTTACAACGCCGGCCCCAGCCGCCCGCGGGCCTGGCGCAACGGCCCGGTGCTCGCCGCCGAGATCTGGGCCGAAAACATCCCGTTTGACGAAACCCGCGACTACGTGCAGCGCGTGCTCTCCAACACCACCAACTACGCCGCGCGCATCACCGGCCAGCCGCAATCGCTGCGCGCGCGCCTGGGCGAGGTGGGTCCGCGCCGGGACCCGGCGCCGGTCAACCGCGACCTGCCCTGACCACCTCGCGAACATCACCCCATGAAAAAAAACATCCTGGTTCTCGGTGGCACCGGCTTTGTCGGCCGCCACCTGTGTGAAAAACTGCAGCGTGAGGGCTGGTCGGTCACCGTGCCCACGCGCCGTGCGGTCAACGCGCAGTCAGTGCAGCACCTGCCACGCCTGACCGTGGTGGAGGCCGATGTGCACGACCCGGCCGCGCTCATGCGGCTTTTGCCCGGGCACGACGCGGTGGTGAACCTGGTGGCCATCCTGCACGGCAGCGAGGCGGCCTTTGAGCGTGTGCATGTGGTGCTGCCCCAGAGCCTGGCGCGCGCCT
>JAIFNE010000229.1 GCA_020047875.1 Hydrogenophaga sp. | reverse complement strand
TTACCTCTGGGATAAACCAAGGCACCATGGTCAATGCCGAGGGGCAAACGGTAACCGCCAGCATTCCCAAGGTGGTGTCGTTGATGTTCAGAAACCTGAGCCGACCAACCGACTCCTTCGTGATCGGCGTGAGCTTTGATGGCACCAAAAACCCGGTGGGTGTGGTGGGCACCACGCCAGACAGTGCCAAGCGGCATCGTTGGGCTCTTCCGCCTAACCCCAACCTCGGCAACGTAGCCAACGACGGGAAGTCGCGCGTGTTGGTTCTGGCCGCCAACCTGGCTGAAGTCGAAGCTGACACCACCGGCACCAAGATGTGGCAGGACCGGGCCAACAACCTGGTTTACGTCAAGATGAAAGGGGGATTCTCTACCGACCCGTGGTACCGCATCGTGAACTTCACCGCGCCGTTCATCAAAGACAGTGCCGTGCCCAACTAACCAAGCGCATGCGCTGGCATTTCATGCGTCGCCCCATCCGGTGGCTGGCCGGCGCCTCAGTGGCGCTGGCCTGTGTGGCCGCCCTGGTGATGTGGCTGTCCAGCCCGATGCCCGCGGGGGGCACGGCCAGCATCAGCCAGCTCGACACCTTGCACGCCCTGTGCGTGCAAGACATGGTGGCCAACACCTGCAAGGTGATGGGCACCGGCGCCGCGCCGGTCACCGCCAAGCCTGGCGACCTGGTGTTTGTGGTGTACGCCGCGGGCGACGCCATGTGCAGTGTGGTGCGTGATGCCTGTGCCCGGCAATGGGATGGCGCGCAGTGCATGACGGCACGCACCCTGTACCGCTTATGACGATCCCGAAATTTGCAGTTACAGCGCGTGCTGTTTGCGCGGTGTCACTCGTGGCTTTGCTGACGGCATGTGGGGGTGGCGGTGGAAAAATGTCTGCACCAGCCGTCTCTGTGATTCCACCACCCACGTCGAATACAGCCGAAGCGTTGCCACCCACAACGGTGGTCAGGGTATCCAGCATCGCCAACACAATGCCCTTTGGGTACCGCAAGCCCCACGTCACCGGTGGCGCCTTGGTTCGACCCTGGTTTCCCCACCGAATCACCTACGCGCACAGCAACGACCAATTCATCGCGTTGGGCACCTTTTGGGAAGAAGGCACGTTCGAGATCACCGTGTGGAACCACGACGGCACGCTGCACAGCTTCATACCCTTTGCCCACAGCAACGTCACGGGCAAGGTCAAGCTGGACGGCAACGTGCTGCATGTGGACTGGGCTGAGGACAACGGCTACGTTGGGGTGCGCTCCTTCACCCTGAACGATGTGTTTGCGGACAAGACGATCATCCATTTCACGCCAGCCGCCAGTGTGCCCGGCGGCTGGCCCGCCAATGGCCCCAAAGCAGCCATCTGGGCGCACACCTACGCCAACGGTGACCGCCTGCTGGTTGACAACGCCCACGGCGGCCGCATGACCCGCACCGACGCCAGCGGCCGGAAAATTTGGCAACACGCCGGATACACGTTTACCGAAAACGTGGCCATTCTGGACCCGACCGAGCATCCTTTGCGGCTGGTGGGGCGTGAGGAAATTTACACAGTGAACCTGGCCACCAATGCGTGGGAAGTGGCTTTCACCAACGACGGTAGCGATGCGCGTCGTGTCGATGAGCGGGACAACTTTCCTACCGCCTGCACCCACGCGCGCAAGCTCACCAGCGGCCGTTACGCAGGAACACAATTGGTCGTTTACACCGGCATGTACGCCAACCAGCCCGCGCAGGTGTACCTGCTGGAAGGCAATGCGCTGCGCTTTGTGCAGACGCTGCCTGCCGCATCCAAGGGCTGGCAACTTGATAGCAATGGCACGCTGTGGGTGAGCAAAGACGGACAGTTGCTGTCGCGCCAATGGAATGGCAGCAGCTTCGCCGCGCCGGTCAGCACTGCGCAGCCAGCGCCTTTTGGTGGCGTTGGCGAAGACGGCGTGCAGCGTCTGCACTACAACCCGGCCACCGACACCATGGTGCTGGCTGGCTACCGCAGCGGCGCTGACCGTGGCATTGAGACGGGTCTGGTGGGAACGGTGTTGGCGTCGTACCCACGGTGGTCGACTGGCAACCGTATACCCACCTGGCAACTCAACCCGAAGGCACTCAGCGGGCTGTTCTACGACGGCAGCACCAAGACTTTGCTGCCCAGCACCATGGCGGTGACCGATCAATATGTGTGGCTGGGCAGCGTGTTTCGCGACGCTGCAACCGATTCCGCCCCGATGGTGTATGGCTACCGCCTGCGCGATGGTGCGCTGGTGTATGAAATGCATGCAGCGCAATTTCGGGATCTGCGCTCTGGCTGGCTTGATCTGCCCTGCGGACTCACCGCCCGCACGTTGCCGAACGGCGACGATGTGATCGTTCAAGAAGACAACGGATTCGGACAGTTGCTGGTGTGGCGCGTACCCAAACCCGGTTGACAGGAGATTGATGTGCAACAGAATCCTTCGAACCTCTCTCGCCGGGCGTTTGCACAGCGCTCGGCACTGGCTGTTTCGGCCGCCGCCGCTCTGACGGCCTGTGGCGGTGGCAGCGGCAGCGGTGGCGATACCACCACGGACAGCGCACTTGTGCCGTCAGATCCGCTGTCAGCCGTCCAGGCAGCCAGACTTTTGACGCAAGCCAGTTTTGGCCCCACCACAGAGTCGGTGGCAGCGCTCGCGGGCATCTCGGCAGCCCAGTGGTTACAGGCGCAAATGGCCATTCCAGCGGGTAGCGAGTACGTGATCGAAGTGCAGCGCTGGTTTGACCGGGGAGGCAGCTACCGACCAGGCGCCGGCGGCACGAACTACACGCCGGGTTGGCTCAACCACAAATTCTGGGCGCTGGCCAACACCGCGCCCGACCAGCTGCGCCAGCGTGTGGTGCATGCCCTAATGCAGATATTTGTGGTGTCCTTGGAAGACTCCACGCTGTACGACCATGCACGCCCGTTCGGACAGTATCTGGACAACCTGGGGCGCCATGCCTTTGGCAACTTCCGCAACCTGCTGCAGGACGTCACCCTGAGCCCAGTGATGGGCATGTACCTCTCGCACATCCGCAACCAGAAGGCCGATCCCGCGACGGGCCGCATGCCCGACGAAAACTTTGCCCGCGAGGTGATGCAGCTCTTCAGTATCGGTCTGCACCAACTCAACCTCGATGGCACTGAGAAGACAGGTAGCAATGGCCGCCCGCTGGAAAGTTACACCAACGATGACGTGATGGGACTGGCCCGGGTGTTCACCGGCTGGTCATGGGACATGCCCGATGGCAGCAACGCCAACAACACCTTCAGATGGGGCGGCCCCAATCGCTATGAAACCACGGGCGCGGCTCGCTTTGACCTGCGCCCCATGCGGGTGTACCCGGCGTTTCATGAGACTGGAGAAAAGAAATTTTTGGGTGTGACCATCCCGGCCGGGACCGATGGCGCATCCAGCTTGCGCATTGCGTTGGACACCCTGTTCAACCACCCCAACGTGGGGCCGTTCATTGGCAAGCAGCTGATCCAGCGACTGGTCAGCAGCAACCCAAGCCCAGCCTATGTTCGGGCGGTGGCCAGCGCCTTCAACAACAACGGCGCCGGGGTGCGTGGCGATATGGCTGCGGTGCTGCGCGCTATTCTGCTGCACCCCGAAGCGCGCAACCCGCCGACGGGCGAGAGCGGCAAGCTGCGCGAGCCGGTGCTGCGGGTCACACAGGCGGTGCGAGCGCTCAAGGCGAGTTCTGTGACCGGCCGCTGGATGATGGGCTGGGACGAGCGCGCCCTGTTGCAGTCCGCTTTTCAGTCGCCCTCGGTCTTTAACTTTTATCGGCCGGGTTACGTGCCGCCCAACACCCAAATTGCCACACTGGGGCTCGTGGCCCCCGAGTTTCAAATTGCCAACGAAACCACTGTGGTGGAGTGGGTCAATTACGTGTGGGCATTGCTGCAGTGGGGCACAGGCTGGACAGGCTCAGCCATCGATGTACCCACCGCACAGCGAAACAAACAAGACATCACCATCGACTTCACCCTCACCACCACGCCCCTGGGGCAGGCCGCACTGGCAGGCCATGCGGCCAGCGACGCGGCGGTGGTGGATCAGCTCAGTTTGCTGCTGTTTGCCGGCAACATGTCGGCCACCTTGCGCGCTCAGATTTTGAACGCCATGCAAAACCAGGTGAGCTGGAACACCGCCACACGCCTGCGCGACAGGCTGCGCATCGCCTGCTTCATCGCCCTGACGTCTTCCGAATTCATGATCGAGCGCTAAGCCATGAACACGCCCAACAACCCCTCACGCCGCGCCTTTCTGCGCACTGGCCTCGATCTGGACGCTGCCCTGAAAAAGCAGGGCCTCGCCAGTGCTGGCGCCTTCGCCACCAGCTTGGCGGCCATGGGCAGCGCCGCGGCGCATAACGTCACCTCAGGCAGCCCCTACAAGGCATTGGTGTGCCTGTTTATGTATGGTGGCAACGACTGCCACAACTGGGTGTACCCCTTTGATACCGCCAGCTACAACGCCTACCGGGATGCCCGAGGGGGTGTGTACGACGCCAGCAACAACCCGGGCGGCCTGGCGCTGGCGGCGGGCAGCAGCGCTCTGGCAGCACCTGCAGTCACCGACGGCAGGCAATTCACCATGGCGCCGCTGCTGGCGCCTTTGCGCACCCTGTACGACGCCGGCAAACTGGCCGTGCTTGCCAATGTGGGGCCACTGGTCAAGCCCACCACCAAAGCGCAATACCAAAGCGGCGCCTGGGAGCTGCCGCCCAAGCTGTTCTCGCACAACGACCAGCAATCCATCTGGCAGGCCAGTGCACCCGAAGGCGCGCGCTATGGCTGGGCCGGCCGTATGGGGGACTTGCTCATGTCCGTCAATGCCCAGCCCGTGTTCACCAGCATCTCTGCCACCGGCAACACGGTCATGCTGGCCGGGCAAGATGTGGTGCAGTACCAGGTGGGCACCAACGGCTCGGTCAGTTTGAGCGGCATCAGCGGTAACGCAATGAACTCCACCACCGGCGCTGCGCAGGCACTGGCCGCCATGCAAGACAGCGGCATGACGGCCATGCAGGCCGAGTACGCACGCGTTCTCACCCGGGCAAGAACGACAGACACGGCCTTCAAGGCCAATGTGCTGGGTCTTGACGGGTCGGGCAACCCAATTTTCGATGCCCGTCTGGCCCTGCCCACCACCACCTACAGCAACCCGCCTCAGGGGCAGCCTGCATCCATCGACCAAGACAGCCTGGCCAGGCAGCTGCGCATGGTGGCGCAAATCATCTCCAAAAACACCGCCATTGGCGCGCGCCGCCAGGTCTTCATGGTGTCGATAGGCGGCTTTGACACCCACGACAACCACAACCGCGACCAGTCCATCCTGATGCAGCGGGTGGCCAGCAGCGTCAGGTACTTCACCGATGCGATTGCGGCGTTGGGTCTCGCTGACAACGTGGCACTGTTCACCGCCTCAGACTTTGGGCGCACCCTGGTGAGCAACGGCAAGGGCAGCGACCACGGTTGGGGCGCCACGCATTTCATCGCGGGAGGCTCTGGCACACCTGCAACGTCGGCCGTCAAAGGACAAAACATCTACGGCACCATGGCGCCCGCCGGCCTGGGCCACGCCTGGGAAGTCGGCTCGGGCCGGCTGTTGCCCACCGCCAGCGTGGAGCAATACGCGGCCACCCTGGGCAAGTGGTTTGGGCTGGCGCCTGAGGATCTGAAACTGGTGCTGCCCAATTTGCGCAACTTTGCGCCGGCCGATCTGGGATTCATGGGCTGACGACCGTCGCCAACCCCGTGTCAGGCTGGTGACCAGCGCTCCCCAAGACTGGCAGGCTCTTACACCCGCACCACGCAGTCCGGCAGTTCGTTGACGCTTTGCCCGTCTGGTGTCACCAGCACCGCAGACACCTCCTCCAGCGCCTGCGTGAGCCCGCCCTCCACATCACCGGCCCGCAGGCGCTGCGCCAGCGCGGCCACCATGGCCTGCCACTGTTCCGGCGGCACCCGCTGCGTCAGGGCGCGATCGGCCACGATCTCGATCGAGCGTTCGGCCAGCAGCAGGTAAATCAGCACACCGTTGTTGTGTTCCGTGTCCCACACGCCGAGCCGGCCAAACCAGCCCACGGCGCGCTCGCGCACCGGGTGCGTTAGCGCCCCCGCGGTACCTGCTTGCCACGCCTCACCCGCGGGCAGCGAAGCCTCCACACACAGCCGCACCTCGCCGGTGTGGCGGCCTTCGCTGGCCGCCACGCGGCGGGCCAGGCGCTCGGCCATGTCGTCGGGCACCACCCGGCGCACATCGCTGGCGTCCAGCCAGAGGTGGTGAATCAGCCGGCTCAATCGT
>JAIFNE010000029.1 GCA_020047875.1 Hydrogenophaga sp. | reverse complement strand
GCACCCATGCGTAGCCTGGCTCGACCAGCCTGGCTTTGACGCTCTGGGTTTTGATCTCTTCTCGCGTGATCGTGACCGGGAAGCTGCGGTTTTCGTCTTTGCGGAAGACAGTCAGCAGCACCTTGGTGCGCGGCTCGCCTCGCATCAGCTTGACCGCCTCGGTGATGGTCAGGCCTTTGACGGCGGTGTCGTCGATTTTGGTGATCAGGTCACCCGATGGGGAATCTTCGATGGGTGACACGACCTTGACCAGCCCGTCTTCCATGCTGATCTCGATACCCACGCCCACAAAACGGCCGCTGGTGCCTTCGCGGAAGGCCTTGAACTCTTTGCGGTCGAAATACTGGGAATGCGGATCCAGGCTGGCGACCATGCCCGAAATGGCTTCAGAGATGAGTTTCCTCTCGTCGACCGGTTCCACGTAGTCGGTCTTGATCATGCCGAACACCGCAGCCAGCTGCTGCAGTTCTTCGAGCGGCAAGGGCGTCAGCGTGCCACGGGCGACCGCCTGGAACTGCACCGTGGTCAGCGCGCCCGCCACCGCGCCCACGGCCAACCAGCCCGCGATCTTCAATTTGTGACTCACTTGTTTGCTCATGCAAAACCCCAAAAAAAACACCAGCGGGACACGAAAGCGACCGCTGGCGGGTCAATATACACCTTGGAGCCTGTGCAGGTGGCTCGGTTCCTTGTCAGCCCACTGGCTGCGCGGGCTACCGCTGGCTTCAGGCCTTGCCTTGTGATGCGACGGCAGCGGCGGCGCGGGCCACCGCCTCGGCGTCACCCAGGTAATAGCGCCGGATCGGTTGCAGCTCGGCGTCGAGCTCGTAGACCAGCGGGATGCCGTTGGGGATGTTCAGGTTCACGATGTCCTGCTCGGAGACTTTGTCGAGGTACTTCACCATGGCACGAATCGAGTTGCCGTGGGCTGCGATCAGAACGCGCTGGCCGCTGCGGATGGCCGGTGCCAGCGTGTCGTTCCAGAACGGCATCACCCGTTCCACCGTGTCTTTCAGGCACTCGGAGAGCGGCACCTGCGATGGCTGGAGCCCGGCGTAACGCCGGTCGCCGCGCTCGCAGCGCGGGTCGGTGGCGGCCAGCGGTGGCGGAGGCGTGTCGTAACTGCGGCGCCACACCAGCACCTGCTCGTCACCGTACTGCCGGGCCATGTCTGCCTTGTTGAGGCCTTGCAGGGCGCCGTAGTGGCGTTCGTTGAGCCGCCAGTCCTTCTCCACCGGAAGCCAGGTGCGGTCCATCTGGTCGAGCGTGTGCCACAGCGTGTGGATGGCGCGCTTGAGTACGCTGGTATAGGCAATGTCGAAGTCCCAGCCCTCGTCGCGCAGCAACTTGCCGGCCGAAATGGCTTGCAGGACGCCGGTCGGGGTGAGGTCGACATCGGTCCACCCGGTGAATCGGTTTTCCAGGTTCCAGGTGGATTCGCCGTGGCGAATCAGAACGAGCTTGTGCATGGGATTGGGGGAGGTGAGGAGGTCCGGAAAGGGCGCGTCGCTTCAAGCCAAGCGGCGCAACAGGGCGCAAGGGGATGGGTGTCGACGTGGCCAAGCCATACATTCTAGAATCTCGGGCTTGTCTGAAAGGTTTTACTGTGAGCTTTGTGATTGAAAACTGGGTGCTGCTGGCTGTGGCGCTGATGTCTGGCGGCATGCTGCTGTGGCCTGCGCTGTCTTCTGGGGGTGGGGCAGATTCGCTCAACCCGAATGAGGTGGTTCAGCTCATGAACCGCGACAAGGCGGTGGTGGTGGACATCTGCGGGGCAGACGAGTTTGCGGCCGGACACGTGGTCGGCGCAAAGAACGTTCCGCTGGATCAGCTCGAGGCCAAGCTTGCCGGCATTGTGAAAAACAAGGCCACCCCGGTGGTGCTGGTCTGCGCCTCGGGCATGCGATCCAAGCGGGCGCTCGCTGTGGCCAAGAAGCTCGGATACGAAAACGTGCGCTCGCTCTCCGGTGGCATGGGGGCCTGGCGTTCTGCCAGCCTGCCGGTCGAAAAAGCCTGACACATTTACTGGAGTCGATACCCATGGCAAACGTGAAGATGTACACCAGCAACTACTGCCCGTTTTGCAGCCGCGCCAAAGCGCTGCTGTTGCAGCGCGGCGTGACCAACCTGGAAGAGATCGTGGTGGACGGACAGCCCGAACTGCGCTCGCACATGACCCAGATCACCGGACGCACCAGCGTGCCGCAAATTTTCATTGACGATGCCCACATTGGCGGCTGCGACGATTTGCACGCCCTGGACGGCAAGGGCGGTCTGCTGCCGCTGTTGCAGTCCTGAGGCGCCTAGTGTGGTGTTTGACGCTATCTGGAACATATACCGCCCGGTATCGCTGTGGTTTGCGCCTTGCCCTGACCCAGAATCCATCGGTTTTATTTGTTCCATCAAGCGCCGAACACCACACTAGCCAGCCTGCCCTCAGGCGGGCGCTGCCGACCCGCCTGAGATAATCCCGCCCGACCTACTGCCGCCAGGCCATGCGCCCGGCAGTCTTTTCACCGACCCTCCGAAAGCACCCATGGCCGAACAAGACCCCACCTTCCAGATCCAGCGCATCTACCTCAAGGAGGCTTCGCTGGAGCAGCCGAATTCGCCCACCATCCTGCTCGAGCAAGAACAGCCGTCGGTTGACATCCAGCTGGGTGTCGAGGCCAGCCCGGTGGCCGACGGGGTGTACGAGATTTGCGTGACCGCCACCGTGCAAACCAAGATCAAGGACAAAACGGTGTTTCTGGTGGAGGCCAAGCAGGCGGGTATTTTCGAGATCCGCAACCTGCCCGACGACCAGATGGGCCCGATCATGGGCATCGCCTGCCCGCAGATCGTGTATCCGTATCTGCGCGGCAACGTGGCCGATCTCATCCAGCGCGGCGGCTTCCCTCCGGTGCACCTGGCCGAGATCAATTTCCAGGCCATGTACGAGCAGCAGCAGGCGCAAGCCGCTGACGACAAGCCACGCATCGTTACCCAGTAAGCGCACGACGCGCCGAGGGGGCTGTTGCCATGCACATCGCGATCCTCGGCGCCGGCGCCTGGGGTACCGCGCTGTCGATCTGCGCGGCCCAGGCAGCCCCTGCCGCGCACCGGGTCACCCTGTGGGCCCGCGATGCCGGGCAGGTTGCGCAGATGCGCAGTGTGCGAGAAAACACCCGCTATCTTCCCGGCGTCTCACTGCCCCGCAGCCTTGAGCTGGTCGATGGAGCGCTGAACGTGGGCGCTGACTGGTTACGCGGCGCCGATCTGGTGGTCGTCGCCACGCCCATGGCGGCGCTGCGCGATGTGTTGTCCCGCTTGAACGGGCTGGCCGTGCCGGTGGTCTGGTTGTGCAAGGGTTTTGAAGCGCCGCGCAACGAGCAAGACCTTGGTCTGCTGGGTCATGAGATCTGGGCCCAGGTGGCGCCAACCCTTCAAACCGGCGTGCTCAGCGGGCCCAGCTTTGCCTTGGAGGTGGCGCGCGGCCAACCCACGGCGTTGGTTGCGGCCAGCGAGTACGGCGGGGTTCGCGAGGCGCTGGTGGCCGCGTTTCACAGTCCGTCGCTGCGCGTTTACGCGAACGATGACATCGTGGGCGTGGAGGTGGGTGGTGCGGTCAAAAATGTGCTGGCGATCGCCACGGGCCTGTGCGATGGCCTGGGGCTGGGGCTGAATGCCCGCGCGGCCCTGGTAACGCGTGGCCTGGCCGAAATGACCCGGCTGGGCATCGCGCTGGGTGCCCGGGCCGACACCTTCATGGGCCTCTCTGGCCTGGGTGATCTGGTGCTCACCGCCACCGGTGACCTCTCGCGCAACCGCAAGGTTGGCCAGTTGCTGGCGCAGGGGCTCAGCCTGAAGCAGACCGTGGATTCGCTGGGTCATGTGGCTGAGGGTGTCTACAGCGCGCGCACTGTGGTGCAGCGCGCCCGCGCGCTCGGCGTGGATATGCCGATCAGCGAGGGTGTGGTGGCGTTGCTGGAGGGCCAGTTGCAGCCGGCTCAGGTGGTGGCCGCGCTGATGGGGCGCGACCCCAAAGACGAGTAGCCCACCGCGTTCAAGGTGGTGCCATGTCGGCGCCCGATCGTTCAGGCCGAACCCCGGCATTGCGGGGCCGCTGGTGCTGCGCCTTCTGTCAGCCGGAAGCCGCGTGCCAGCGTAGGAATTCAAATTTCAAAGTTGTCGATCAGGCGTGTGTTGCCCAGCCGCGCTGCGCCCAGCACCACCAGGTGGTTGGGCTGGGTGGCGTCGGCTGCGGTTGGAAGCAGCAGGTCGGCGCGCCGGCGCACCGTCAGGTAATCGGGCTGCCAGCCGCGTGAGGCCAACGCGTGCATCGCGCGCGACTCCAGACCCGGCAGCTGCTCGGGCAGTGCGTGGCCGCAGGACAGGGCTTCGCGCGCGAGGGTACGCAAGGCCAGCGACAGCTGGATCGCTTCGCTGCGCTCACGCTCGCTCAGGTAGCCATTGCGCGAACTCAGCGCCAGACCATCGGGCGCGCGCTGGGTTTCGCCCGCGATCACGGTGATCGGCATCGCGAACTGCTGCACCATGCGCTTGATCACCAGCTGTTGCTGGTAGTCCTTCTTGCCGAACAGCGCGTGGCGCGGGCCCTTGGCCTCGGAAAACACGCAATGAAACAGTTTCATCACCACGGTGCTCACGCCGATGAAAAATCCTGGCCGGAAATGGCCTTCCAGGATGTCGGCAAGTTCCCCGGGCGGGTGTACCTTGAACTGCTGTGGCAGCGGGTACAGCTCTTTTTCGAGCGGCGCAAATACGATGTCGCAACCGGCCTGCTCCAGCCGCTCGCAATCGGCCTGCAGGGTGCGCGGGTAGGAGTCGAAGTCTTCGTTGGGCGCGAACTGCAGGCGGTTGACAAAAATGCTGGAAACCACCACGTCGCCCAGTGGCTTGGCGCTGCGCACCAGATTCAGGTGGCCATCATGCAGGTTGCCCATGGTCGGGACAAATGCCGGCGAATTGAATGGACGCAAAGCGGTACGCAGGTCTTCGATGGTGTGGACGAGTTGCATAGACGCAGAAAGGGTTTCTTCAAGGGGTGCCGCAGAACTGGCTTTGCCAGGCTGCAGGCGTCGCCCCCTTGAGGGGGTGACGCACCGCAGGTGCGGCGCGGGGGTGGGTCTGATTCACCAGGCGTGGAGGCTGTCGTCGGGAAAACTGCCGTCTTTGACGGCGGACACATAGGCGGCCATGGCGTCGCGAACGCTGTCGGCGCCGTCCATGAAATTGCGGACGAATTTCGGGTTTTTGCCCAGGTTGATGCCCAGCATGTCGTGCATCACCAGCACCTGGCCGGCGGTGCCTTTGCCGGCGCCAATGCCAATGGTGTGGCAGGTCTGCAGCTCGGCCGTGATCTCGGCCGACAGCACGGCCGGCACCATCTCCAGTACCAGCATGGCCGCACCCGCGTCCTGCAGCTCGATGGCCTGGCGCCGCAATTGCAGTGCAGCGGCGTCGCCCCGGCCCTGAACCCGGTAGCCACCCAGCGCGTGCACCGTTTGCGGCGTGAGACCGAGGTGGGCGCACACGGGGATGCCGCGTTCGACCAGGAAACGCACCGTCTCGCTGGGCCATCCGCCGCCTTCGAGTTTGATCATGTGCGCACCCGCCTGCATCAGCACGCTGGCGCTGCGCAGGGCCTGTTCGCGGCTTTCGTGGTAGCTGCCAAACGGCAGATCGCCGATCACCCAGGCGGTGGCCTGCACCCGCTGCAGGCCGCGCGCCACGCTCTCGACGTGGTAGCGCATGGTTTCCAGGGTCACGCCCACGGTGCTGGCGAGGCCCTGGCAAACCATGCCCAGCGAATCGCCGACCAAAATGCACTCCACGCCGGCGGCGTCGGCCACGGCGGCGAAGGTGGCGTCGTAGGCGGTGAGCATGGTGATTTTTTCACCGCGCTCGCGCATCTCCTGCAGCCGCGGCAGGCTCACTGGCTTGCGTCGCGGCAGGGGCGACGCGGCGGGCAGCGTGCCATAGGGCGTGCCGGAGGTGTTGGCGCTGGCGCTGTCTGCGGGACTGGTCTGGCTCATCTCGTTTCCTCTGGGGCGCACAGGGTTGGGCAGCGCACTATATTCGATCGCGCTATGCTCCCCGGCCATGAAACACCTCTCCGAATTCACCGCTGTGGACCTGGCTGAACTGGCGCGCGCAGACGTCGCGCGCGCGCTGGCCGAGGACGTGGGCAGCGGCGATCTCACCGCTTCGCTGGTCGACCCCGCGCGCACTGCGAGCGCCCGGGTTCTGGCGCGCGAACCGGCGGTGATCTGCGGCATGCCCTGGGTGGAAGCCGCGTTGCTCGCTTGCGATCCGCAGGCGCGTCTCGTCTGGCACGTGACCGAAGGTCAGCGCTGCGCGGTCGATCAGGTGGTGCTCGAAATCGAAGGGAACGCGCAGGCGTTGTTGACTGCTGAACGTACCGCACTCAACTTCCTGCAATTGCTGTCGGCTGTGGCCACCAAAACAGCGACATTTGTGGCCGCCGTGGCGGGCACCCGTGCCCACATCGTGGACACACGCAAGACCATTCCCGGCCTGCGTCTGGCGCAAAAATACGCGGTCACCGTGGGCGGCGGGGTCAACCACCGCATCGGCCTGTTCGATGCCGTGCTCATCAAGGAAAACCACATCGCCGCGGCGGGTGGCGTGGCGCAGGTACTGCAGCGCGTGCGCGAGACCGCGCCCCTGGCCCGTTTTGTCGAGATCGAGGTGGAGACCCTGCTGCAGCTGGACGAGGCGCTGGGTTGCGGCGCCACCATGGTCTTGCTGGACAACATGGACATTCCCACCCTGCAGGAAGCGGTGCGCCGCAACGCGGGGCGCGCGGTGCTGGAGATCTCGGGTGGCGTGAACCTGCAGACCGTGCGCGCCCTTGCGGAAACCGGGGTCGACCGCATCTCCATCGGTACCCTTACCAAAGACGTGAAGGCAATTGATTTCTCCATGCGGATGGATTGACCTACCCCCGCCGTGCTGCGCGCGACCCCCTCAAGGGGGCGGCACTGGCGGCCCGGCAGAGCCGGTTCCGCGGTGCCCCTTGACCTTGCACCTCTTTGGTGATTTGCACTTGAACACAGATATGACGCCGGCCTGTCCGACGAAACACGCCTGGGCGCGGGTGCCGGTGGAGCCCGGGCCGAAGCAGCGCGCCGAGCTGAAAGAGCGCATTCGCCGCCTGCTCAAGGAGCGCAATGCGGTGATGGTTTCGCACTACTACGTGCATCCCGATCTGCAGGACCTGGCCATCGAGACGGGCGGCATCGTGAGCGACTCGCTGGAGATGGCGCGCTTTGGTCGGGATCACGCGGCGCAGACGCTGGTGGTCTCGGGCGTGCGCTTCATGGGGGAGACGGCCAAGATTCTGAGCCCTGAGAAAACGGTGCTCACTGGATCTGGGCTGCCCGATCGATGCGTTCGGTGCGTTCTGCGATGCAAACCCCGACCGCACCGTGGTGGTGTACGCCAACACCAGCGCGGCGGTGAAGGCGCGCTCGGACTGGCTGGTGACCAGCAGCTGCGCACTCGACATCGTGCGTGCCCTGAAGGACAAGGGCCACAAGATTCTCTGGGCGCCCGACAAGCACCTGGGTGGCTATATCCAGCGCGAAACGGGTGCCGACATGCTGATGTGGACCGGCTCCTGCATCGTGCACGACGAGTTCAAGGCCTTCGAGCTGGAAGCCCTCAAAAGAGAGCACCCGCAGGCCAAGGTGCTGGTGCATCCGGAAAGCCCGGCCGATGTGGTCCGGCTGGCCGACGCCGTGGGCTCCACCTCGGCCATCCTCAAGGCCGCACGCGAAATGGACGCGCCTGAATTCATCGTGGCGACCGACAACGGCATGATGCACATGCTGCGCCAGCAGAACCCCGGCAAGGTGTTCATCGAGGCGCCCACTGCCGGCAACAGCGCCACCTGCAAGAGCTGCGCGCATTGCCCCTGGATGGCCATGAACGGCCTGGCCGGTGTGGCCCAGGTGCTGGAGCAGGGCCTCAACCGGATCGAGGTCGATCCCGCGCTGATCGAACGCGCCCGGCTGCCGATCGATCGCATGCTCGCTTTCACCGCCGCCCAAAGAGGGGGCAGCAACCCGGGTGAACTGGTGCCGAACATCGGCGCTGCGTAGCAGCCGGAGGCGGGCAGCGCCGGCCCGATCCCAACACCATTTGCTTGGTCTGTGACCCTGTCGCCTGCGACACGGTTACGAGCTCGATCGCACCCCCGACATACTCCTTGCGCCCTCGTGCGCGCTCCGAATTGCGGGGTAGTTGACTAGGGATAACCCTGAATGCAAAGTGGCCTAAGGCTTCAACAATGCTTAGGCAACTTCGTTCATAAGCGCGGCCTTGCGCGAGCAGCGCTGCCATCCACCAGGAGACCCCCTATGCAGAAAGTCCTGCACATCAACCCGGACAAATGCACCGGCTGCTTGCAGTGCGAAATGGCCTGTTCCTTCGAGAACTACGGCACCTACGCCACCTCGAAGTCGCGCATCAAGGTATTCGACTTCCACCACACCGGGAAAAAAGTGCCCTACACCTGCACGCAGTGCGACGAGGCTTGGTGCCTCCATGCCTGCCCGGTGGAGGCCATCACGCTGGACAAGGTCACCGGCGCCAAGGTGGTCAACGAAACCACCTGCGTGGGTTGCAAGGTGTGCACCATCGCCTGCCCGTTTGGCACCATCAACTATGTGCAGGAGACCGGAAAAGTCCAGAAGTGCGACCTGTGCGGCGGCGAGCCGGCCTGCGCCGAGGCCTGCCCCACCGCGGCGATCACCTTTGTGGACGCCAACTGGACCGGGATCGACAAGATGAAGCAGTGGGCCGACAAGCTGGGCAACCAGCCTTCGGCCGCCTGATCACCGTTTTCAAGGAGCAAGCACATGTCTTGGGCTGGAAAAATCCTCCGCGTGAACCTCACCGCGGGCACCGTCACCCCTGAACCGCTGAACATGGAGTGGGCCCGCGCCTACCTGGGTTCGCGCGGCCTGGGCAGCAAATACCTCACCACCGAGATCGATCCCAAGGTGGATCCGCTGTCGGCGGACAACAAGATCATCTGGGCCACCGGCCCGCTGACCGGCACCATGGCCTCCACCGGTGGCCGCTACACCGTGATCACCAAGAGCCCGCTGACCGGCGCCATCGCCTGCTCGAACTCGGGTGGCTATTGGGGTGCCGAGCTCAAGATGGCCGGCTGGGACATGATCATTTTCGAGGGCAAGTCACCCAAGCCGGTGTATCTGTTCATCAACGACGACGTGGCCGAGCTGCGCGACGCCGCCCACCTGTGGGGCAAAAGCGTCTGGGAAACCGAAGAGATGCTCAAGACCAGTCTGCAGGACCCGCTGGCGCGCGTCTCCAGCATTGGCAAGGCGGGTGAAAACGGCGTGCTGTATGCCGCTGTGGTCAACGACCTGCACCGAGCGGCGGGCCGCTCTGGTGTGGGCACGGTCATGGGCAGCAAACACCTGAAGGCGATCGTGGTGCGCGGCACCAAGGGCGTGGGCAACATCCGCGACCCCAAGGCCTTCATGAAGACCACCTTCGAGAAGAAGAAGATCCTGGCCGAGAATGCGGTGACAGGCCAGGGCCTGCCAGCCTACGGCACCCAGGTGCTGATGAACGTGATCAACGAGATCGGCGGCCTGCCCACGCGCAACCACCAGGACGTGCAGTTCGAAGGCGCCAAAGACATTTCGGCCGAGGCCATGGCCACGCCGCGCGAAAGCGACGGCAAGAAGCAGCTGGTGACCAACCAGGCCTGTTTCGGCTGCACCATTGCCTGCGGACGCATCAGCAAAATGGACCCGAACCATTTCACGGTGGCCAACAAGCCGCAGTACTGGGGCGCGTCGGGTGGGCTGGAATACGAGGCGGCCTGGGCGCTGGGTGCGGCCAACGGCGTGAACGATCTGGAGGCGTTGCAGTACGCCACCATGCTATGCAACGAAGAAGGCATCGACCCGATCAGCTTTGGCGCCACCGTGGGCGCGGTCATGGAACTGTTTGAGATGGGCGTGCTGACCAAGGAGCAGGTGGGCATTGAAGCGAGGTTCGGCTCCGCCCAGGCGCTGGCTTTTCTGGTGGAAGAAACGATTTACAGCCGGGGTTTCGGCAAGGAAATCGGCCAGGGCTCCAAGCGTCTGACCGAGAAATATGGCCATCCCGACCTCAGCATGTCCAGCAAGGGCCAGGAGTTCCCGGCCTACGACGGGCGAGCCATTCAGGGTATTGGTCTGGCTTACGCCACCTCCAACCGCGGCGGTTGCCACCTGCGTGGCTACACCATCGCCTCCGAGGTGCTGGGCATCCCGGTCAAGACCGACCCGGTGGAGTCCGAAGGCAAGCCCGAGTTGGTGAAGGCGTTCCAGGATGCCACCGCCGCATTCGATTCGTCGGGCCTGTGCGTGTTCACCACCTTCGCCTGGGGCGTGGCCGATCTGGCGCCGCAGCTTCAGGCTGCGTGCAACGAAGAGTTCACCACCGAAGAGCTGGAGAAAATCGGTGAGCGCATCTGGAACATGGAGCGCGAGTTCAACAACGCCGCGGGCTTCACCGCCAAGGACGACAGCTTGCCCAAGCGGCTGCTGACCGAGGCGGCCAAGACCGGTGCCTCCAAGGGCATGGTGAGCAAGCTGCCCGAGATGCTGCCCAAGTACTACGCCGCGCGCGGCTGGGACTCGGAAGGCCGGCCCACTGCCGAAACCCGCGAGCGCCTGAGCTTGTGAGCCTGGCCGCCCTGGCGGTCCTTTAATCTGAACTTCGCCGCTGCCGCGGCCCGCTGACCGATGCGCCGCGATCGGAAGGCGGGTGGCGAAGCGGCGAAGTTGCTGGACCGCTCACAACACATGCCCGATTGGAGAACCTCATGCACCACGTCATCCTGGGCGCAGGCCCTGCCGGCGTCATCGCCGCTGAAACCATACGCAAGCACGCGCCCGCCGACCGCATCACCCTGGTGGGTGACGAGCCCGAGCCGCCGTACTCGCGCATGGCCATTCCTTACTTGTTGATCGGCAATGTCGACGAGTCCGGCACCTACCTGCGCAAGAGCCCGACGCACTTCACCGATCTGCGCATCGATGTGCTCAGGGCGCGGGCCAAGTCGGTTGACGTGAAGCAGCGTAGCGTGACGCTGTCCGATGGCCAGGTGCTGGCGTTTGACAAGCTGCTGATCGCGACCGGCTCGACGCCGGTGCGCCCGCCCATCCGCGGGATTGACTGCAAAGGCGTGCACAACTGCTGGACGCTGGATGACGCTCGCGCCATCATGGCGCTCGCCGTGCCCGGGGCGCGCGTGCTGCAGCTCGGCGCCGGCTTCATCGGCTGCATCATCATGGAAGCGCTGGCCGCGCGGGGCGTGCAGCTCAGTGTGGTGGAAATGGGCGACCGCATGGTGCCGCGCATGATGGGGCCAACGGCCGGCGGCATGATCCGCGACTGGTGCGAGACCAAGGGCGTGAAGGTTTACACCGGCACCAAGGTTGAATCGATCGAGGCTGGCGCGCCGCTCAGTGTTCG
>JAIFNE010000107.1 GCA_020047875.1 Hydrogenophaga sp. | reverse complement strand
GGCCGGCTGCTGGACCACATCGAGGCCAAAAACTGCGTGCTCAATCAGGTGGAGTACGTGGTGCTCGACGAGGCCGACCGCATGCTCGACATCGGCTTCCTGCCCGATTTGCAGCGCATCCTGAGCTACCTGCCCAAGCAGCGCACCACGCTGCTGTTTTCAGCCACCTTCTCGCCGGAAATCAAGCGCCTGGCCAACAGCTACCTGCAGGATCCGGTGACGATCGAGGTGGCGCGCTCCAACGCCACGGCCTCCACCGTGGAGCAGCACTTCTACCGGGTTGACGACGACGACAAGCGCTCCACCCTGCGCCAGATTCTGCGCGATCGTGAACTCAAGCAGGCTTTCGTGTTTGTCAACAGCAAGCTCGGTTGCGCGCGGCTGGCCAAGTCGCTCGAACGCGAGGGCCTCAACACCACAGCGCTGCACGGCGACAAGAGCCAGGACGAGCGCCTCAAGGCACTCGAAGCCTTCAAGAGCGGTGCGGTCGATCTGCTGATTTGTACCGACGTGGCGGCACGCGGTCTGGACATCAAGGATGTGCCAGCGGTGTTCAATTTCGACATCCCGTTCAACGCCGAAGACTATGTGCACCGCATCGGCCGCACTGGCCGCGCTGGCGCTTCCGGTCTCGCCGTTTCGTTCGTCAGCGCGCGCGATGCCCGGCTCATGGGCGATCTCGAAAAGCTGCTCGGCAAAAAGCTGGAGCTTGAGGCGTTGGAGTTGGCCAGCGACCGCCAGCCCGCCGGCCATTTCAACGATGGCCAACGTGCCTGGCAGCGCGACGACACGCGCCCGGTGCGCGAACACCAGGCTCGCGTGCGCGACGACGCTCCCGCAGCGCGTGCGCCGTCGCGCCCACCGCGTGCGCCCGCCGATCCACTGTTTGACAAGCCCTACGAGCCGTCGCTGTCCAGCGACCAGGCGCCTGCCTGGGAGAGCGTCCAGCGACCGGCCGCGCGCAGCGCCTCGCCCAACATCAAGACGCGCAAAAAGGTACCCGCGCTGTTTAAGCGCACCGAGGTGCCCGCCGAAAACGACTGATCGCGTGGGCTGCTCAGCCGGGCGCCTGTGCTTGCGGGCAGTCGACGCTGATGCGTTCCACGACGCCGTGCGCATCAAGCAGCCGTGCCGCCGTGAGGCAACCACCCCAGACGCAGCCCGTGTCCAGCGGTAACACATCGGTGCGCGTCACCTGCTTCAGGGTGGACCAGTGCCCGAAAGCCACCCGCGTGCTGGCGGTGCGGCGATCGGGCACTTCAAACCAGGGCATGAAGCCAGGCGGTGCGCCGGCCGCCTCGTTTTTGGTGGCGAATTCCATCACGCCCGCGGCCGAGCAGAAGCGCAAGCGCGTGAGCGCATTGACGATCACGCGCAGGCGCTCGGTGCCTTGCAGGTCGTCGCGCCAGTGGTCGGGCTGATCGCCGTACATTCCGTGCAGAAAATTCACCCAGTCGGCGCTGCGCAGCGCCGTTTCTACCTCGCCCGCCAGCGCCAGTGTTTGCGCCGCATCCCAGCCGGGCAACACACCGGCGTGCACCATCAGCCAGCCGTGTGCCTGCAGCGCCATGGGCCGCTGGCGCAGCCAGTCCAGCAAGGCCTCGCGGTCGGGGGCGCGCAGGATGTCACCCACGGTGTCGCTGCGGTGCGGTTTGCGCACACCGTGCGCGGTGGCCAGCAGGTGCAGGTCGTGGTTGCCCAGCAGGCAGTGCGCCGCGCCGTCCAGATGGACCATGCGGCGCAGCACACCGAGCGAATCGGGGCCGCGGTTCACCAGGTCGCCAAGGAGGTAGAGCGTGTCGCGGCTGGGTGAAAAGTCGAGCTTGTCGAGCAAGCGGCCCAGGGGTGCGTTGCAGCCCTGTACATCGCCGATCAGGTAAAGTGCCATCGCGGAATTTTATGGATACCTTACTCATTGTTTTTCTCACGCTCCTCAACGGGGCGTTCGCCATGTCCGAACTGGCCTTGGCCTCCAGCCGCAAGGCGCGGCTCTCGGCCCTGAGCGAGGCCGGCGACAAGGGCGCCGAGATGGCCCTGAAGCTGCTTGAGAACCCGACGCAGTTTCTCTCGTCGGTGCAGGTCGGCATCACCTCCATCGGCATGCTCAACGGCATCGTGGGCGAGGCCGCTTTCAGCGACGACCTCGCCGCCCAGTTGCAGGGCTGGGGTCTGGCCGACACCACCGCGAGCTTCACCGCGACCGCGATCGTGGTGGTGGTGATCACGTTCATCACCATCGTGTTCGGCGAGCTGGTGCCCAAGCGCATTGGCCAGCTCTATCCCGAGACGGTGGCGCGCTGGGTGTCGCGCCCGATGGCCTTTGTGGCCAAGGCCGCCAAGCCCTTTGTCTGGTTGCTCACGCAGACCACCCAGGGCATGCTCAAGTTGCTGCGGGTTGACTCCAACGCGGTGCAGCACGTGACCGAAGAGGAAATCAACGCCAGTCTGGAAGAGGGCGTGGACGCCGGGCTGATCGAGGAGCGCGAGCACCAGATGGTGCGCAACGTGTTCCTGCTTGACGACCGGCAGCTCACCTCCATCATGGTGCCGCACGCCGATATTGAATGGCTCGATGCGCAAGATCCGCTGGATGTTGCGATCCAGAAGGCCTGGACCACGGGGCATTCCTGGTATCCGGTGTGCCGGCGTTCGCTGGACGATGTGGTCGGCGTGATCCACCTGCCGCACATGCTGTCGCTTCAGGCGCAGGGCGTGAAAGACGCGATTGGTCAGCATGTGAAGCCCGCGGTGTTCGTGCCCGAGACGCTCACCGGCATGGAGTTGCTGGAGCAGTTCCGCATCCGCTCCACCCGCATGGTGTTTGTGGTGGACGAATACGGTGTGGTGCAGGGCCTGCTCACGCCGCTGGATCTGCTGGAGGCGATCACTGGCGAGCTGTCTCCCGAGCAGCCGGTGGATGCCTGGGCGATCCCCAAGGAAAACGGTTCCTGGCTGGTCGACGGTGCGATGCCGGTGGCGGAATTCAAGTCGCGCTTCCACGTTGAGGAGCTGCCCGACGAAGACCGTGGCCGCTACAACACGGTGGCTGGCCTGATGCAGGCGGTGGCCGGGGACTTGTTGTCGCTGTCGCAATCGGTGGAGTGTGCGGGCTGGCGTTTCGAGGTGCTGGCGCTCGAAGGGCGGCGCATCGATCAGGTGTTGATCACCCCGCTGGTGCCGGTTGCCGCGCTGTCTGCCGGATGACGCGCTGAAGGGAAGCGCTGCCCGCTTCTCGTCATGCCTGCCAAGGCTCAGTCGCCCTCGTCCCCCAAGCCCCACCATGCTGGCAGGTGCTGGCGCACCTCGGGGCGCGCGAAGCGGTCGTCGAGCAGCCACACGGTGCCGCGGTCGGCTTCGCTGCGGATCACGCGGCCAGCGGCCTGGGCCACTTTTTGCAGGCCGGGGTAGAGGTAGGCGTACTCAAAGCCCTGCCCGAACCAGGCCTGCAGGCGGGCACGCAGCCGCTCGTTGACCGGGTTGATCTGTGGCATACCCAGCGTGGCGATGAAGGCACCGATCAGCCGGCGCCCAGGCAGGTCGATGCCTTCGCTGAACGCGCCCCCGAGCACCGCAAAGCCAATGCCCTCGCCGCCTTCGGCGAAGCGCGCGAGAAAGGCGGCGCGCTCGGGCTCGCTCATGCCGCGCGATTGCGCCCACACCGGCAGCGCCGGGTGTTCCTCGCGCAGGCGATCCTGTGCTTGCTGCAGGTAGTCGAAGCTGCTGAAAAACGCCAGGTAGTTACCCGGTTGCTCCTGGAACTGCGCTGCCATGAGCCGCACCATGGGCGTGAGCGATGCCGCGCGGTCGCTCCAGCGGGTGGACAGCTGGGTGGCCACCCGCACCCGCAATTGCGCGGACGAAAACGGGGACGGCACGTCTGCGCGCTCGGTGTTGGCGGGCAGGCCGAGCAGGTCGGCCAGCGCATCCATGGGCGCGAGCGTGGCAGAAAACAGGGTGGCGCCGTGCGTGGCGGCCCAGCGGTCGGTGAGCAGCGGCGCTGGCACCTGGCACCGGATCGACACGCGCGGCTGCTTCACGCGCAGGCGGCGCGCGCCCGGCTCGTGGCGTGCGTCGCTCGGGGTGAGGTCGCAACTGGAATGGTCGCCAAATGCCTCGGCCACACGCTGGAAGTGCAGGGCATCGAAAAACCAGCGCTGCAAGGCGCCATCGGCCGATGCTTGCGGGTGCTGGGCGAGGTGGTCGGTAATGGCGCTGCAGGCGGCCTGCAGCGCGGTAACCAGTGCGGCGGGCGGCGCAGGCAGCAGGGTGGACAAACCGGGCGGTTCGACCGGGTGTTCACGCGCCAGCGCGTTCCAATTGCGATTGAGCGCGTCCAGCGGCTTCTTGAGTGCCGCGGGCGCTTCGCGCCGCAAGGCCTGGAACCCCGCCGGGTCGAGCGTGGCGCTGTGCATGCTGCGCGCGCGCTCGACCAGGTTGTGTGCTTCGTCCACCAGCAGGCTCACCCGCCAGCCCTGCTCTTGTGCCTGGGCAAACCAGTGGGCGCCGAGATCGAAGAAATGGTTGTAGTCGCCCACCGCCACATCGCTCCAGCGCAGCATTTCCTGCCCCAAGTAGTACGGGCACACGCTGTGGGTAAGCGCGATGTGGCGCAGCGCGGCCTGGTCCAGCCAGCGGGCTTGCGCGGCCTCGGCGCGAGCAGCGGCCAGGCGGTCGTAAAAGCCGCGTGCGAGCGGGCAGGCGTCGCCATGGCAGGCCTTGTCTGGGTGTTCACAGGCCTTGTCACGCGCCACCCGCTCGACCACCCGCAGCGGCAGGCCCGGCGGCGATGCCGCACGCAGGCGCTCCAGCGCGTCGAGCTGGCGGCCGGTGGTGCGCGCGGTCAGGTAAAACACCTTGTCGGTCTGCTGCGCGGGCGCTGCCCGCAGCGCGGCAAACAGCGTGGCCACCGTTTTGCCCAGGCCCGTGGGGGCCTGCGCCATCAGCACGCGGCCGGCCTTGTGTGCCCGGTACACCGCCTCGGCCAAGTGGCGCTGGCCGGGTCGAAAGTCGGTGAACGGAAAAGGCAGTGTGGTCAGCGCGGCATCGCGTGCCGCGCGGTGGGCGCGTTCCTGCAGCGCCCAGGCGCGGTAGTGGCTGCAGAGCGTGTGCAGGTGTTCGCGCAGCGCGGCGGCGTCGTGCCACTCGGTCAGCGACGTCTCGGCGCCGGTGTCGATGTTGAAGTAGACGAGGGCGATTTC
>JAIFNE010000078.1 GCA_020047875.1 Hydrogenophaga sp. | reverse complement strand
CGGCGCACCGGCGCCAACGCCATCAGCCCTTTCTTGACGCTCTTGGGAATGAAGCCCATCAGCGCGGCGTTGATGAACAGGTTCATCTTCGGCGCATGCGCCGCCTTGCTCAAGATGTCCAGCACATCGCCCACCCGGTAGCCCACCGGGTCCACCAGGTGGAAGCAGGCGCCGCTGGCCCGCTTCTGGTGGCTGATGTGATCCAGTGCATCGACCACGAAGTCCACCGGCACGATGTTGATGCGGCCACCCTCGAGGCCCACGCTGGGCATCCAGGGCGGCAGGATTTGCCGCATGCGCTGGATCAGCTTGAAGAAGTAGTAGGGGCCGTCGATCTTGTCCATCTCGCCGGTCTGGCTGTCGCCCACCACCAGCGCCGGCCGGTAGACCGACCAGGGAAGCTTGCACTCGGTGCGCACGATTTTTTCGCTCTCGTGCTTGGTCATGAAGTAGGGGTGATCGACGTTCTCGGCCTCGTCGAACATATCTTCACGGAACACGCCCTCGTAGAGCCCGGCCGCAGCAATCGACGACACATGGTGGAAATGCCCGGCTCCGATGGCCTTGGCCAGCTCGACCGTGTTGCGGGTGCCTTCGATGTTCACCGCGATCTGGCTTTCCTCGTCGGCCTGCAGGTCATACACCGCGGCCAGATGATGAAAGTGATCGATTTTTCCCTTGAGCGCCTTGATCGTTTCGGCATTCACACCCAGTTTTTTGGCCGTGAGGTCGCCAAACACCGGCACCGCGCGGGCCGCGCTCACGCCCCAGTAAGCACGCAGATCGTCCACCTTGCCCTCACTCGCCTGACGAATCAGGAAGTGCACCACCGCACCTTTGCGCTCCAGCAGCTTTTTGACCAGGCGCTTGCCAATGAAGCCGGTGGCACCGGTGACGAAATACTGCATGCGTGTCTCCTGAAGAGTGAGAGAAAAAAGGGGGAGCAGTGGCAGGGAGCCCAGCAGCGGAAAGACCGCCAGACCGCGCACCGCGTAACCCGTCATTCTTCACCATGTGACACAGCCCGGCATTCCGCAGAAACCCGCGTAACTTGAACGGGCAGCTGCCATTCTTTAGTCACCGCCATCTACAAAATTTCGCGCAGCTCTTTATAGTTTGTTTACACAAAGGCTCACCTGACTTGCGGCGCGCCTGCATCCTTCACCCCTCAACCATCTGTTTCACGGAGTCCCCTCATGGTCAAGAAAATCCAAAAATCCGGCAGCGCCAAGTCATCGGCCCAGGCAGCTTCGCCTCTGGCGGGCGCCATCAAAGACTCGGCCCAACAGATCTGGCTGGCCGGGCTCGGTGCGTTTTCCAAGGCACAGGCTGAGGGCGGCAAGGCGTTTGAAACCCTGGTCAAGGAAGGCCTGTCGATCCAGCGCAAGACCCAGTCCGTGGCGGAAGACCGCATCTCCGAGGCCAGCAACCGGGTGAGCCACATGGCCACTGATATCTCCTCCAAGGCAGCCGGGCAGTGGGACAAGCTGGAAAACATTTTTGAAGACCGCGTGGCCAAAGCGCTGAACAAACTGGGCGTGCCCTCGGCGCGCGACGTGGAAGCGCTGCTGGAACGCATCGACGCGCTGACGCGCCAGGTGCAGGCGCTGGGCGCCAAGGCACCGGTGGCCCGCAAGGTGGTCGCGCGCAAGCCGGCGGTCAAGAAGGTCGAAGTCGCTGCGCCAGCGAAAACGCCGCGCAAGACGGTCGCCCGCAAGAGCGCCCCCGCCAAGACCGCCTGAGCGCACCACGCCTGGCCAGGAGGCGCGCGTCGCGCCCTGGCCCGCGCCTCTTGCCGATGCGGCGACGCCATATCGGTAACGACCGCTGAGGTCTACACTGGAATTCATGAAGCGCGTCAAAGCCCCCCGAGACCCCGCCCGATCTGCGGCAGCGCAGTCCCAGCGGCCCCGAATCGCCTTGGCCCTGGCGGGTGGCGGCCCGCTGGGTGCCATCTATGAAATTGGCGCGCTGTGTGCCCTGCAAGACTGCCTGCCCGACCTGAACTTCAACCGCTTCGAGCACTACATCGGCGTGTCGGCGGGCGGCTTCATTGCGGCCGGGCTGGCCAACGACCTGACGCCGCGCCAGATGTGCGACATCTTCATTGAAGACCAGCAACACGACCGGCCTGGGCCGAATTCGGGACCCGCCTGGCGCGCACGCCTGCCCTGCTGGCCAGCGCCCTGTGGGCCTGGGGCGCACAGGGCAGCTCGCTCACCAGCGCACTGGAGCGCCTGGGCGCAGCGCTGCCCACGGGCCTGCTGGACAACGAGGGCATCCACCACCACATTGCGCGGCTGTTTGCCCGGGTGGGGCGCAGCAACGACTTTCGCCAGCTGCGCTCGCGCCTGACGCTGGTGGCCACCGAACTCGACACTGGCGAAGCCGCGCCCTTTGGTCGTCCGGGCTGGGACCATGTGCCGATCTCGCGCGCGATCCAGGCCAGCGCAGCGCTGCCCGGGCTGTTCCCGCCGGTGAAGATCGATGGCAAATACTATGTGGACGGCGCACTCAAAAAAACCGTTCACGCCACGCAGGCGCTGGACGAAGGCGTGGAGCTGCTGATCTGCCTGAACCCGCTGGTGCCGTTTCACGCCAGCCCCGGGCGCCCTGGGCGCTTTGGTCGCCGGCGCATCCCGACGCTGGTGGAAGGCGGTTTTCCGGCGGTGATGAGCCAGACCTTCCGCTCCATGATTCATTCGCGGCTGGCGCTGGGTTTCAAGCACTACGAAACCGACTATCCGAACACCGACATCGTGCTGATCGAACCCGACCACCGAGACGCCGAACTGTTCTTCGCCAACACCTTCAGCTACCGCCAACGGCGCAAGATGGCCGAACACGCCTACCAGCAGACACGCCAGATGCTGCGCGAGCGCCTGCCCACGCTGGCGCCGCTGCTGGCGCGCCACGGCATCGCGCTGGACCTCACCGTGCTCAACGATCGCCGTCGGCATCTGGTGGCACCGCTGCCCGCGCGGCAGCAGCGCCCGTCCACGCCCGCGGTGGACCGGCTGCACGCCACGCTCGACGAACTGCAGCAGCGCCTGCTCACCGTCAGTCAGCAGGCCCACGCATGACGCGCAAAGCGCCGCGCCGCACCGCCGAGCGCATTCTGGAGGTGACGCTGGAGCTGTTCAACCGCTTTGGCGAGCCCAACGTGTCCACCACGCTGATCTCGGCCGAGCTGGGCATCAGCCCGGGCAACCTGTATTACCACTACCCGGCCAAAGACGAACTGATCAACTCGCTGTTCGAGCGCTACGAGCTGGCGCTCAACGAGCTGCTGCCCGCCGCCGACGGTGTGCGCAATGTGGAAGACGCCTGGTTTTTTCTGCATTCGCAGTTCGAAATCGTCTGGCAGTACCGCTTTCTGTACCGGGACCTGAACGACCTGCTGTCCAAAAACCGTCTGCTGGAAACCCGCTTTCAGACGGTGCTCAAAAACAAGACGCGGGCGGTGCGCGCCCTGCTGGCCGGCATGAGCCGCAGCGGTGCGGTGGACATCGACACCCGCGAGGTGGAGCCCACCGCCGAGTGCATGGTGGTGGTGCTCACCTACTGGCTGAGCTTTGAGTATGTGCGCGACCCGAGGCATGCGCTGGAGCCGGAACACGCCGAGGCGGCGTTGATGCGCGGCGCGCAGCATGTGCTCAACCTGCTCTCGCCCTACCTGGAAGCCAGCCAGCGCGCGCACCTGATGCAGATCACCGGCGCCTACCGCCCCAGCGCGTGAGGGTCTGGCGGCGCCTGCCCCTCAGGCGGGCGTTGCCTTGAGGCCGTCAATGGCCTGAAACAGCGCCTGGCGCGCCTGGTCGATCACCTGGCCGCGCCAGCGGTCGGTGTCGACAAAAAAGGCGTTGCGGATCTGCCGCTTGATCGCGCGCTGCTGCGCCGCAGGCGCTTCGGGGTGCCGGTGCAGCCAGTGGTCGGCCCGCAGCGCATCCATCACATCGGCCCAAGGCAGCGTGCCGTATTCCAGCGCGATGCCGGTGTATTCGGCCTGCGGGCATTCGTCGAAGATGGCGCACCACATCAGCCCGGTGAGCAGCGCCGAGCTGGACGAACCGTCGTAGATGGAGGTCACCGGCGTCTGCCCGCCGCCGTCCCACCAGGCGCGTGCACGGGCCAGCGCGGTGGCGTCGTCGCGGCTGGCAAAAATGCGTTCGCCCACACCGCTTGGGCCCAGGCCGGTGTGCAGGTCGATCCAGGCGATGTGGCGGGCACCGGCGCCGTGTTCGCGCAGCACCTGGCGCAGCGTGGTGTTGCTCCAGGTGGGCGCGGTGCCGCCAAAAAAGAGGCCGTCGGCAAATGCATGCTGGCCTTGCGACACGGCGCTCTGCCAGGCGACTGCGCCATGTTGTGCCACATAGGCCGCGATGGCTGCCGCGTTCTGCGGCGTGGGCGGCCAGGCGTCGGGCAGCAGCAGCGGGTGCAGCTCGGCGTACCGTGCGTTCACCGGCAGCGGACGCGAAAAGTCTTGAAAGTTGCGGTTGAGATCCACGTTTTCCTGCGTCACCCGGCGCTCGAAAGAAAAGCCGTGCGGATTGAGCGCGTGGATGTAGAGCACCGAGATGCCTGCGCGCCGGGCGTGCGCGCGCCATTCAGCGTCGTGCGCGGCGAACACCTGCACACCCGAGCCGCAATAACCTTCCACGCCGTGGCAGGCGCTGCTCACGATGAGCAGGCGCTGCGCGTTGGCCGGGCCGTCGAGCGCCACATCCATCGCCAGCGTCTCGCCGTCGCGTCCGCGCAGCGGGTGGTTGTGGCTTCGGATCGCCATGCCAGCGCTGGCAGCGGCTTCGAGGAAACGCACCCGGGCGCGCGCGTAGCTGGGCGAAAAGGCCTCTCTGGGGCTGATCATGGCGATGGGCTCAGGCGGTCTTGGCTTGGGGTTCTGGTTGTGGCTGCGACAACCATTTTTCGGCCAGTTGCACCCACATGGTGGCGCCCAGCGGAATCAGGTCGTCGTTGAAGTCGTAGCTGGGGTTGTGCAACATGCACGGCCCGCCGCCGTGGCCCATTTCGCGGTGATCGCCGTCACCGTTGCCAATGAATGCGTAGCAGCCCGGGCGCTCCTGCAGCATGTAGGCGAAGTCTTCCGCGCCCATGGTGGGCTCCTGCGCCACCACCCGATCGGCACCCACGATATCGGCCAGCACCGAGCGCAAAAACGCGGTCTCGGCGGGGTGGTTGAGGGTGGGCGGGTAGTTGCGCTTGAACTCGAATTCGCAGGTGGCGCCAAAGGCCGCGCAGGTGTGTTCGGCGATCTCGCCCATGCGGCGCTCGATCAGATCGAGCACCTCCAGCGTGAAGGTGCGCACCGTGCCCCGAATCTCACAGACATCGGGCACCACATTGGTGGCCTCGCCGGTGTGGATCATGGTGACCGAGATCACGCCGGCATCCACCGGCTTCTTGTTGCGGGTGATGATGGTTTGAAAGGCTTGCACCATCTGGCAGGCCACCGGCACCGGGTCGATGCCGTTGTGGGGCAACGCGGCGTGGGCGCCTTTGCCACGGATGAGAATGCGAAATTCGTTGCTCGATGCCATCACCGGGCCGCTGCTGGCGGCAAAGCTGCCCACCGGCATGCCGGGCCAGTTGTGCACACCGAACACCGCCTCCATCGGGAACTCGCTGAACAGGCCGTCCTTGATCATTTCGCGCGCCCCACCGCCGCCCTCCTCGGCCGGCTGAAAGATCAGGTAGACCGTGCCGTCGAAGTGGCGGTGCTGGGCAAAGTGCTGTGCGGCGGCCAGCAGCATGGCGGTGTGCCCGTCGTGACCGCAGGCGTGCATCTTGCCGGCGTGCTGGCTGGCGTGCTCGAAGGTGTTGTGCTCCTGCATGGGCAGCGCGTCCATGTCGGCGCGCAGGCCAATCGCACGGCCGCTCTTGCCGCCATCGCGGCCATGCACGATGCCCACCACCCCGGTGGTGCCCATGCCGCGCCGCGCCTCAATGCCCCATTCGGCGAGTTTGCCCGCCACCACATCGGCGGTGCGAACCTCCTCATAGCAAAGCTCGGGATGCGCGTGGATGTCGCGGCGCACCTCGGCGATGCCGGCAGCCTGGGTCAGAATGGAATCAATCAGTTTCATGGCGAATCTCCGGGTCGGGCACAGCAAAAGCAGCCATGGTAACCAAGCGTCGGCTTCCAGCGATGTCGCGCGGGAATCGTGGCGGCGGTCTGGTGTGCATCCCATAATCTGCCCAGTCTTTTTCAATGCCTGCGCCATGACCGTCTTCACCCCCGTTTCGCACATGGTGCGTGGCGCTTGCCCGCACGACTGTCCCGACACCTGCGCCCTGCTCACCACCGTGGAAAACGGTGTGGCGGTCCGCGTGCAGGGCAACCCGGCGCACCGTCACACCGACGGCGCGCTGTGCACCAAGGTCAGCCGCTACACCGAGCGCACCTACCACCCCGAGCGCATCCTGCAGCCGCTCAGGCGCACGGGGCCCAAGGGCAGCGGCCAGTTCGAACCCGTGTCGTGGGACGAAGCGCTGGACGCGATTGCCGCGCGGCTCAAAACCCTTGCAGCGCGCGACCCGCAGGCCATCCTGCCCTACAGCTATGCCGGCACCATGGGTCAGGTTCAGGGTGAGGGCATGGCGGCGCGCTTTTTCAACCGGCTGGGCGCGTCCCAGCTCGATCGCACCATCTGCGCGTCTGCGGGCGCTGAGGCGCTGCTCAACACCTACGGCGCCAAGATCGGCATGAAGGTCGAGCATTTCGCCGAGTCGAAACTGATCCTGATCTGGGGCAGCAATTCGATCTCCAGCAACCTGCACTTCTGGCGCCTCGCGCAGCAAGCCAAGCGCGACGGCGCGCGGCTGGTGTGCATCGACCCCCGCCGCTCGGAGACGGCCGAGAAGTGCCACGAGCACATTGCCCTGCGCCCCGGCACCGACGCCGCGCTGGCCCTGGCCCTGATGCAACAGCTCATCACCCACGACTGGCTGGACCACGACTACATCGAGCACCACACCCTGGGCTGGGCAGCGCTGCGCGAGCGCGCGCTGCAGTGGCCACCCGAGCGCGCCGCCGCCGTCTGCGGTGTGCCG
>JAIFNE010000052.1 GCA_020047875.1 Hydrogenophaga sp. | reverse complement strand
GAGCGAGCTCGATCAGCCGCTCGATCTCGTCGTCATGCAGCGCGAATTTGTCGCGCAGCGCGCGCACCATGGTGGCGCGCTCAGTGGCGTCCAGGCTGGGCTCGGCGCGCAGCACCTCCACCAGCAGCACCGCGGTGGCGAGCTGCAGCTGGTGCTGCTGCTCGTGCGGCGTGAGGGCGGGCGCCGCCTCGGTGAGGCTGTTGAGGAGGTCTTTCAGGGTGCGCAGCATGGGCTTTTGACGGAGGGTGAGGGGCGGTGGACCGCTTCAGGTGGGCGCAGGTTCCCGGGTCCACACCAGCAGCAGGTTGTTGGCGGGCATGGCGTGGCGCTCACTGAGCCGCAGGCCGGCAGCCTGCGCCGTCTGGGCCACGTCATCCAGCTGGCGCAAGCCCCACGCGGACTGGCTGGCACGCAGGCTGGCGTCGAACGCCTGGTTGCCGGGCGAGGTGGGTACGTTGTGCTCCAGAAAGGGGCCGTAGGTGATGAGTGCGCCGCCGGGTGCCAGACATTGCGCGGCGCCGTGCATCAGTCCCGCGCAGGCGGCCCAAGGCGCGATGTGCAGGAGGTTGGCGCAGAAGATGGCGTCGAAACCAAGTTCTGGCGTGTCGAGCTGCCAGGGCAGGCGCATCACGTCGAGCGGGCGCGCCGGCTGCACCTGTGTCTGCAGCCCGGCGAGGCGCGTGCGGGCGTCCACCGCGGCGATCAGCGCGGGGTCGTTTTCGGTGGGTTGCCAGCGCCAGCCGGGCATGTTCTTCGCGAACCAGACCACATGCTGCCCCGGTCCCGAGGCAATTTCCAGCGCGCTGCCTCGCGCGGGCAGCCGCGCCAGCAGCCGTTCTAGGATGGGTTGTTTGTTGCGCTCGGCGGCGGGGCTGAAGGGCAGTGCGTCCGGGTTCATGACCGGGCCCGCAGACCGTGCGCCAGGGCGCCCAGCGCAATGCCGGCCAGCGCCCAGAGCAGCGTCCAGTTGCCGGTGCCCAGGCCGGCGATGGCCGGGCCCGGGCAGACGCCGCAGAGCCCCCAGCCCACACCAAAGAGCGCTGCGCCGGTCAGCGTGTCGCGGTTCCAGGTGGCGGCGTGGGCGTGAAACCGCTCGCCCAGCAGGGGGCGGCGCAGAACCCGCGGCGCGAGCTGGTAGGCCAGCAGCGTGACCGCCACCGCACCACCCATCACCAGCATCAGGCCCCAGTCTTTAAAGCGCAGAAAGCTCAGCACCACCTCGGGCTGCACCATGGTGGAGAGCGCCAGACCGAAGCCGAACAACACGCCGCACAGGAGCACCACCAGCAGGCCCCGCAGGTTCAAAGGTTGGTTGCTCATTTCAGCCACCACCCGACGAAGTTGGCGGTGAGAAAGGCGGTGCCCATGAAGGTGAGAACCGCCAGCAGCGAAGGCCATTGCAGCGCGCCCAGGCCGCAGATGCCATGGCCAGAGGTGCAGCCGTTGCCCAGCCGAGCGCCATAGCCCACCAGGAAACCGCCCACCAGCAACAGGCCGATCGGGACTTCGGTGCGCACCGGCTGTCCGTCACCCAGCCAGAGCCACCACAGCAGTGCGCCCAGAATGAGGCCGGCCGCGTACACCAGGCGCCAGACGCGCGAGCTGGCAAAGCGCGGCTGGTGAAAGTGGGGCGCGCGCAGCACGAACGACCAGGTCGAGCTGAAGACGCTGCTCATGCCGCCCACCAGGCCGGTCAGCACAAACAGCAGCGCCACGCCGCCGCCAATGATCAGGCCGCCCAGCAGGTAATGCTGCCAGCCCAGGGGAAAGAGAAAGTTGATGGTGTCCATGGCGGGGATTATCGGCAACACGTCGCCCCCGGTCTGCGCTGCAAGACCTCGCCGGTTGGCGCGACGGGCTTGAGGCGCCGGACCCGCTCTTGACACCTTCTTGATACGGGCCGCTCAAGTCTTACAGCGGTCTTGACACGCTGCTCCCTAGCATCTGCGGCATGTCTCGAACGGAGGTTTCCATGGACTTTTTCTATCTCGCCCTGGCCGCTGCATGCGGCGCAGCCATCTGGGGGCTGGCGCGTCTGTGCCACAGCCTGCAAACCACAGGAGGGCGCTCATGAACGGCTGGACCTTGCTGGCCGCGCTGCTCGCGGGCGGCCTTCTGATCTACCTGGTGGCCGTGCTGCTGCGGCCGGAGGACTTTTCATGAATCTGTCGGCATGGCTGCAACTCGCGGTCTTTCTCATCACGCTGCTTGCCCTGGCCTGGCCGCTGGGGCGGGTGATTGAAGCCGTTCTGGCGGGCCGCTTTGTGTTGGGCACGCGCATCGAGGCGCCGTTATGGCGGCTGGCCGGCGTGCGGCCCGAGCGCGAATCCGGCTGGCTGCGCTACACGCTGGGCCTGCTGGTGTTTAACGCCCTGGGCGTGCTGGTGGTGTATGCGTTGCAGCGCCTGCAGGGAGTGCTGCCACTTAACCCACAAGCCTTTGGGGCGGTCACGCCCGACTCCGCCTTCAACACCGCCATCAGCTTCATGACCAACACCAACTGGCAGGGTTACGGCGGCGAGACCAGCATGAGCTACCTCACGCAGATGTTTGGCCTGACGGTGCAGAACTTCCTCTCGGCCGCCACCGGCATCGTGGTGGTGATCGCGCTGGTGCGCGGCTTCGCGCGCCACTCGGCCCAGGCCATCGGCAATGTGTGGGTGGACCTCACCCGCGTCACGCTGTGGGTGTTGTTGCCGCTGTCACTGGTGCTGGCCCTATTTTTTGCCGGTCAAGGCGTGGTTCAGAACCTCTCGCCTTACGTCGAGGTGAAGACCTTGGAGGCGGTGACTTGGGAAACCAACAACCCGGCTATCGACGGCCAGCCCGCGCGAACCGAGGCGCACAGCAGCCCCACGCAGACCCTGGCCATGGGGCCGGTGGCCTCGCAGCTGGCCATCAAGATGGTGGGCACCAACGGCGGTGGCTTCTTCAACGCCAACTCGGCGCACCCGTTCGAGAACCCCACGCCGCTGTCGAACTTCGTGCAGATGCTCAGCATCTTCCTGATCCCGGCTGCGCTGTGCTTTGTGTTTGGCCGCATGGTGGGGGACCAGCGCCAGGGCTGGGCGGTACTCGCCGCAATGACGCTGCTGTTCGTCGCTTTCGTGGTCGCCGCCACCAGTTTCGAGCAGCAAGGCAACCCGGTGCTGGCTGAGCTCGGTGCCGACCAGACCGCCAGCCCCCTGCAGGCTGGCGGCAACATGGAAGGCAAGGAGGTGCGCTTTGGCATCAACGCCTCCACCCTTTTTGCAACCGTCACCACCGCGGCAAGCTGCGGCGCGGTCAATGCCATGCACGACAGCTTCACGCCGCTGGGCGGTATGGTGCCGATGGTGCAAATACAGCTGGGTGAGGTGGTATTTGGCGGTGTGGGCGCGGGCCTCTACGGCATGCTGGTGTTCGCCATCATGGCGGTGTTCATCGCCGGCCTGATGATCGGGCGCACGCCGGCCTACCTGGGCAAGAAGATCGAGGCGCACGAGATGAAGATGGTCTCCATCGCCATACTCGTCACCCCTCTGTTGGTGCTCGTGGGCACGGCCGTGGCGGTGATGACCGATGCGGGTCGCGCGGGTATTCAAGATCCGGGAGCGCACGGCTTCAGCGAGGTGCTCTATGCCCTGTCCTCTGCGGCCAACAACAATGGCAGCGCCTTCGCCGGTCTGTCGGCCAACACGCCGTTCTACAACGTGCTGCTGGGCTTGGCGATGGTGTTCGGCCGCTTCGGCGTGATCGTGCCGGTGCTGGCCATGGCCGGCTCGCTCGCCGCCAAGCAGCGCGCCACCGCCACCGACGGCACCCTGCCCACCCACGGCCCGCTGTTTGTGGCGCTGCTGGTCGGCACCGTGCTGCTGGTCGGTCTGTTGAACTATGTGCCCGCGCTGGCACTCGGCCCGGTCGCCGAGCACCTGACGCTGTGGGCGCGCTGAGCAGGAACACCATGAGTCGACAAACCCTCCCTCTCTTCGACCCGGCGCTGATGCGTCCGGCCCTGATCGATGCGTTTCGCAAGCTCGATCCGCGCGTGCAACGCCGTAACCCGGTGATGTTCGTGGTCTACGTCGGCAGCGCCTTCACCACTGCGCTGGCCGTGGCCCATCCCGAGGGCTTCACCATCGCGGTGGCGCTGTGGCTGTGGTTCACGGTGCTGTTCGCCAACTTCGCCGAGGCCATGGCTGAAGGACGCAGCAAGGCGCAGGCGGCATCGCTGCGCGGCTTGAAGCGCCAGACCTGGTCCAAAAAACTCGACGGCAGCTACGACCGCAGCGTCCCTCGCAGCGCCATGAAATGGCTTCCACTGGAGGCCGACAACCTGCGCAAGGGTGACGTTGTTCTGGTCGAAGCTGGCGACACGGTGCCGGCCGATGGTGAGGTGATCGACGGTGTGGCCTCGGTGGACGAGAGCGCCATCACCGGGGAGTCCGCGCCGGTGATTCGTGAGTCGGGCGGTGACTTCTCGGCCGTGACCGGTGGCACCCGGGTGCTGTCGGACTGGGTGGTGGTGCGCGTTGCAGTCAACCCGGGCGAAACCTTCGTGGACCGCATGATCGCGATGGTGGAGAACGCCAAGCGTCAGAAGACGCCCAACGAGATCGCGCTGACCATCCTGCTGGTGGCGCTGACCATCGTGTTTCTGGGCGTCGTGGTTACGCTGCTGCCGTTCTCGGTCTTCGGCGTCCAAGCCAGCGGCGCCGGTGAGCCTGTGAGTCTGGTGGTGCTGGTTGCCTTGCTGGTCTGCCTGATCCCGACCACCATCGCGGGGCTCCTGAGCGCCATCGGCGTGGCCGGCATGAGCCGTCTGATGCAGGCCAACGTGATTGCCACCTCGGGCCGCGCGGTAGAGGCCGCAGGCGACGTGGATGTGTTGCTGCTCGACAAGACCGGCACCATCACGCTGGGCAACCGTCAGGCCAGTGCTTTTATTCCGGCGCCGGGCGTGAAAGAAGCTCGCTGGCCGACGAAACGCCGGAAGGCCGCAGCATCGTTGTGCTGGGCAAGCAGAAGTTCAACCTGCGTGAACGCGATGTGGCCGCACTCGGCGCCACCTTTGTTCATTTCACCGCGCAGACCCGCATGAGCGGTGTTGACTTGCCCGGCGGTCGCGCGGTGCGCAAGGGCGCGGCCGATTCGATCCGTCGCCATGTTGAAGCGCTGGGCGGTAGTTTCCCGACCGCCCTGCAGACCGCGGTGGACGACGTGGCGCGGCGCGGCAGCACGCCGCTGGTGGTGGCCGACGGCACCAAGGTGCTCGGCGTGGTCGAGTTGAAAGACATCGTCAAGGGCGGCATCAAGGAGCGTTTCGCCGAGCTGCGCCGCATGGGAATCAAGACGGTGATGGTGACCGGCGACAACCGGCTGACCGCCGCCGCCATTGCCGCAGAGGCCGGTGTGGACGATTTCCTGGCCGAGGCCACACCCGAGGCCAAGCTCAAGCTGATCCGCGAACACCAGGCGCAGGGCCGGCTGGTGGCCATGACCGGCGACGGCACCAACGATGCACCCGCCCTGGCCCAGGCCGACGTGGCCGTGGCCATGAACACCGGCACCCAGGCCGCCAAGGAGGCCGGCAACATGGTCGATCTGGACAGCAACCCGACCAAGCTGATCGAGATCGTCGAGACCGGCAAGCAGATGCTGATGACGCGCGGCGCGCTCACCACCTTCAGCATCGCCAACGACGTGGCCAAGTACTTCGCCATCGTGCCGGCGGCTTTCGTCGCCACCTACCCGCAGTTGTCCGCGCTCAACGTGATGCAGCTGGCCAGTCCGAACTCGGCCATCCTGTCCGCCGTGATCTTCAACGCGCTGATCATCGTGTTCCTGATCCCGTTGGCGCTCAAGGGCGTGAGCTACCGCGCCGTCAGCGCCGCCGTGCTGCTGCGTCGCAACCTGGCCATTTATGGCCTGGGCGGCGTGGTCGTGCCCTTCATCGGCATCAA
>JAIFNE010000050.1 GCA_020047875.1 Hydrogenophaga sp. | reverse complement strand
ACCAGGCCGCGCTCGATCTGGTGTTCAAGGGCAAGGAGCAGCCCAGCGGCTACACCGAGCCGCTGCTGCATGCGTGGCGCCTGAAGGTCAAAGCGGTCGCCTGACACGACACCGAGGAACTGAACATGGCGCCTTTCGGGGCGCCATTTTCTTGATGACGCGCATTGCTACCTCTGGCGCAATACGTGCTTGGCAAAGCGCATGCCATCCCATGCCCTTGCCTCAAACCTTCCATCGCCGGCGCCCGAAATCAGTCTGAGCAAGCTCGACAGCGCGCTGCTCAGCATCCTCGTCAAAGACGGCCGCGCCTCGTTCGCCGATATCGCACGCCAGCTAGGCATCTCGCGAGCTCACGCCAGGGCTAGGGTGCAGGCCTTGCAGGCCAATGGCGTAATCGAACTGTTTGGCGCGGTGATCAACCCCGAGAAGCTGGGCAAGGTGCTGTCCACCTTCCTCGATATCCAGGTGGCGCCGGTGGCGCTGGAAGCGGTGGCTCAAGAGCTGGCAGACTGTAAAGAGGTGGTGAGCCTGTACATCATGAGCGACCTCAAGAGCCTGCACGTGCACGCGCTGACCGAAGGCGTGCAGGATTTTGAGACCTTTGTGCGCCGGCAGCTTTTCAACAGGCCAGAAATTCTCGCGGTCGACTGCAAGACCCTGCTCACCCGCGTCAAGCACCGGCGCGGCGGCGCCCGGCTGTGAGCAGAACGTCCAGCGTGGTGCGCGCGCACCGGCTGGGTGCGGGCTAAACATTCGTCACCGTCATGCCGCCCTGAACGGGCCGCCGTGTGACCGATGCCATCCAAACGACATCAGGACGTTGACAAACGATCGCCGGGGACGGATCCACCAAACATTCGATCTTGGTACCTGCGGCAAATGACACCTGTCACGATGCTTCTTGGTGCGGCTCGATTCTCGAATGATCTGGACTTTATTCAATGTTTTCAATCACTTAGATGATTTCTGGCACATGGCACGGTGCTTGCAGTTGGGCAGGTGTCTAGCCGCACAAACGGCAACACCACTTTTCCAACCCACCCAGGAGTTCCACCATGTCCCTTGTTCGCCGCCAGTTCCTCACCCGCGCCGCCGTTGCCGGCAGCGTGCTCGGTGCCCCCGTCATCGCCAACGCCCAGTCGGCCAGGTTCAACTGGAAGATGACCAGCGCCTACGGCAAGGGCTCACCCTTCTACATGGACGGCCCCGGCAGCGCCACCGATCTGGCCAAACGCATCCGCGAGATGTCCGACGGACGCTTGAACATCCAGGTGTTCGGTGCGGGGGAATTGATCCCCGCGTTTGAAGGCTTCGACGCGGTGCGCGCCGGCACGGTGGAGATGAATCACGCCAACGCTTACTTCTGGACCGGCAAGACCGCCGCCGCGCAATACTTCACTGCCGTGCCCTTCGGCATGAACTTCCAGGGCATGAACGGCTGGCTGTACGACGGCGGTGGCATCGACCTCTGGAACGAGGTCTACGCACCCTTCGGCATGATCGCCATGCCCTGCGGCAACACCGGCGTGCAGATGACCGGCTGGTTCAAGAAAGAAATCAGAACCGTGGCCGACTTGAAGGGCCTGAAGATGCGCATTCCCGGCCTGGCTGGCAAGGTCTATGCCAACCTGGGCGTGGACGTGAAGGTGCTGCCGGGCGGCGAGATCTTCCCCGCGCTGGAGCGCGGCGTGATCGACGCGGCCGAGTTCGTCGGCCCGTTCCAGGACCGCCGCCTGGGCCTGCACAAGGCCGCCAAAAACTACTACACCACTGGCTGGCACGAGCCGTCCACCGTGTCGGAGCTGTTGATCAACAAGGCTGCCTGGGACAAGCTGCCCAAAGACCTGCAGGCCATCGTAAGCAACGCGTCGGCTGCTTGCAACGTGATCAGCGAGGGCTGGTGCCAAAAGGCCAACTCAGATGCGATGGAAGACCTGATCAAAAATCAGGGCGTGATCGCGCGCCCACTACCCGATGACGTGATCAGGGCGCTGCGCACGGAAACCAACAAGGTGCTGACCGAGGCCATCAAAGACCCGCTAACCAAGAAGGTGCACGACTCGTACTTTGCCTTCAAGGCCAAGTACGACCGCTGGAGCGAGATCAGCGAAGAGGCTTACCACCTCAAGGTTCGCGGCTAACCCGGGGATGGCGTCATGCTCAAGGCACTGCGGCCGCTGGCCACTGTCATCGAGGGTCTGATCGACCGTACCGGCGGGCTCACCGCCTGGATCGCGCTGGTCATGATCGGCCTGGTCGCCGCCAACGTGCTCCTGCGCTACGCCTTCAGCTTCGGCTCGGTGTGGGCGCAGGAACTCGAGTGGCACCTGCTGGCCGCTCTCATCCTCCTGGGCATGAGCCACGCGCTGCAACGCGGTGAGAACGTGCGCGTGGACCTGTTCTACGCGCGCTACTCACCGCTGGGCAAGCGCGTGGTGGACGTGGTGTCCGCTTTGTTGCTGATCACAGTGAGCCTGCTGTTCATCTGGTTGTCGCTGGGTTATGTGGAGCAGTCGCGATCGATCAGCGAGGCCTCACCCGACCCGGGCGGCATTCCGCTACGCTGGCTTGTGAAGTCGCTGATCCCGTTGGGCTACGGCTTGCTGGTGCTCCAGCAACTCGCGCAACTTGTGCGTCTTCTGGACGCACCGCTCACCGGCCAAAAGGAGACATCTGATGTTTGAGCTGTCAACCTACGCAATCCTCATGCTGGTGGGCTTCTTCACCATGCTGATGATCGGTGTTCCTGTGGCCATCAGCTTGGCGGTCAGCGGCTTCGTGTTCGGCTGGCTGGGCTTCGGCGAGACGCTGTTCAACCTGCTGCCCGCCCGCTTCTACGGCATCGTCAGCGGCTACCAGTGGATGGCCATTCCGCTGTTTGTGTTCATGGGCGTGATGCTTGAGAAATCGCGGCTGGCCGACGACCTGCTTGACGTCATGGGCCACATCGCCGGCGGTCTCAAGGGCGGCATGGCCATCGGCATCGTGCTGTTCGGTGTGCTCATGGGTGCGACCACCGGCATCGTGGGCGCCACCATCATCACGCTGGGCCTGCTAACGCTGCCCACGCTGATACGGCGCGGCTACGACAAAAGCGTGGCCTGCGGCGTCATCTGCGCCTCGGGCACGCTGGGCCAGATCATCCCGCCCAGCCTGATCCTGATCCTGCTGTCGGACATCATGCAGCTCTCGGTGGGCACGCTGTTCGCCGCAGCGGTCGGCCCGGGCATGATGCTCGCGGGCGTGTATATCGTGTATCTGGTGATCATGGGCTGGCTGCGGCCGCAGACCATGCCGCCGATCCCGATCGCCGAGCGCGACGCGGTGTCACGCCGCCAGCTCTGGGTGCGCTTTTTCAAGGTGCTGGTGCCGCCGGTGATGCTGGTGGTGGCGGTGCTGGGCTCCATCGTGGGCGGCATTGCCGCACCCACTGAAGCAGCCAGCATGGGCGCCGTGGGCGCAGTGCTGATCACCGCATTCTCGGGCCGCTTCAGCTGGGCCACGCTCAAGGCCACGGCGCTGGACACGAGCAAGATCACCGCCATCATGATGTTCATCCTGATGACGGCGCAGGTGTTCGCGCTCTCTTTCCGCGGTCTGCACGGCGAAGACCTGATCGCCGGCATGTTCGAGGCGCTGCCGGGCGGCGTGAACACCGCCGTGTGGTTCATGATGCTCATCATCTTCGTGCTCGGCTTCTTCGTCGAGTGGATCGAGATCAGCTACATCGCGGTGCCGCTGTTCCTGCCCATCCTCATCAACATGGGCGTGGACCCGGTCTGGCTGGCGATGCTGATCACGCTGAACCTGCAGTCGAGCTTCCTCACGCCACCGTTCGGCTGGGCGCTGTTTTATCTGAAGGGCGTGGCGCCGCCCCAGGTGAACATCAAGGACATCTACAAAGGCGTCGTGCCCTTCATCGGCCTGCAGTTCCTGGCGCTGGTGTTGCTGTTCCAGTTCCCGCAGATCGCGCTCTGGTTGCCCAAGGCGATCGGCTGGTAACAGCATGGAGTTCTTCAGCCAATACAGCACCGCTTGGTTGCTGGGCCTGGCCGCGGCCCTGCTCGCCACCGGCCTGGTGGCGGGCGTGCTCGCCGGCCTGTTGGGCGTGGGTGGCGGCATCGTCATCGTGCCGGTGCTATACCACCTGTTCACGTTGCTCGGCGTTGACGAGTTGGTGCGCATGCACGCGGCGGTGGGCACGTCGCTGGCCACCATCATTCCCACCTCCATCATGTCCAGCCGGGCGCACAGAAAACGCGGCTGCCTGGACATGTCGCTGATCAAACGACTGATGCCGTCGGTGGTGGTCGGGGTCATCGTGGGCTCCGTGGCCAGCCGCTTCCTCAGCGGTGCCTCGCTCACCGCCGTTTTCGCCACCATCGCCTTGCTGGTGGCGCTGAACATGGCCTTCAAGCGCGACGGCTTTGCCGTGGCCGACGGCCTGCCCGGCCCCGTGGGCACCGCGGTGCTGGGCAGCGGCATCGGCGGCGTCTCCACGCTCATGGGCATTGGCGGCGGCACGCTCAGCGTGCCGATCTTGAACGCCTTGCGCGTGCCCATGCACACCGCCGTGGGCACCGGCGCCATGTTGGGCATGGTGATCAGTTTTCCCGGTGCGCTGGCCTTCATCCTCAACGGGCTGGACGTGCCCAACCGGCTGCCCTTCAGTCTGGGCTATGTGAACTTGCTGGGCTTTGCGCTCATCGTGCCGGCCACGCTGGCCACCACGGGCTGGGGTGCGAAACTCGCACATTCCATCAACGCCAAACGGCTGCGCCAGGTGTTTGCGGCCTTTCTCGCGTTGACGGCCGCACGCATGTTTTATGGATTGCTGACCTGAGCTCACAATACACTGGAGACCCCGGATGATTCACACCCTCAAGGCCCTGGGCGGCATGGTTGTCGCGCCACATCACCTGGCGGCGCAGGCCGGGCGCGACGTGCTGCGCGACGGCGGCAACGCGGTCGAGGCCATGGTGGCGGCGGCGGCGGCGATTGCCGTGGTCTACCCACACATGAACGCCATTGGTGGCGATGGCTTCTGGCTGATTCACGAGCCAGGCAAGACGCCGGTGGCGATCGACGCCT
>JAIFNE010000063.1 GCA_020047875.1 Hydrogenophaga sp. | reverse complement strand
TATTGTTAACAATCTGAATATCAACAAAGGAGTTCTTCATGAAAGTGTTCGCCGACATCACAGGCACCGTCTGGAAACTGGAAGTCAGCTTGGGCCAGCGCGTGTCTGAGGGTGACACGCTGCTGATCGTTGAGTCCATGAAAATGGAAATCCCGGTGGCTGCACCAGCGGCAGGCCTGGTGCAGGAAATCTTCGTGGCCGAAGGCGAGATCGTCGAAGACGGCATGGTCATCATGCAGTTGGGTTGAGACCATGAAGCCCAGCGAGATCCCCGTTGATCAATTCACCGCCTGGGAGGGTGCGGTGGCTTTCCGGCTCTTTGCCGACCAGACCGACCCCACCCTCACCGTGCCGGAGCAGATCGCGGGGCGCATTGGCGGCCGCATTCTCGACGGCCAGATGGCCCCTGGTGAGCGCATCGGCGAGCAGGAACTGGCCGACGAATTCGCGGTCAGCCGCGGACCCATCCGCGAAGCCCTGCGCATCCTCGAGCGCGAGGGACTGGTCACCATTCTGGCGCGGCGCGGAGCAATAGTCACCGAGCTCAGCACCACCGAACTGCGCGAACTGATGGAGATCCGCGGCGGATTATTCGAGTTGATAGTGCGCAAGCTCGCCGACCGGGCTCACCCCGAACTGCTGCAACTACTGCGCGCTGGTACGCAGCGGCTGCAGGCGCTGGCCACCGAGCCCGACGCGGGCGGTGAATACGCCGAAACCACCTACCGCCTGCTGATCCTGTGCGCCCGGCTGGCCGACAACCAGCGCCTGCAGCGCATGCTCACCAGCCTGTCGCTGCAGACGCTGCGTTACAGCAAGCTTGGCCTGGCCTCCGTGGCCCGCCGCGAGCGCTCGGCCCGGCTCTGGCAGGAAGCGACCGACGCCTTGGCTGCAGGCGATGTGAACCGCATGGTGCGGCTGACGCGCCAGCGGATCGAAGAATCGGGCGACGAGGCGGTGCGCCAGTTGCAGACTCGCAAAGCCTCAGGGAGCGCGGCATGAGCAGCGCCCCAACTACAGCCAGCGGGCCGCTCGCGGGCCTGCGCGTGATCGAGATCTGCTCGACCATCGCTGGCCCCGCCTGCACCCGCCTGCTGGCCGACTTCGGCGCCGACGTGATCAAGATCGAGCCGCCCGAGGGCGACCCGGTGCGCCAAATGGGCCAGCACGCGGACGGCCAGTCGCTCTACGCGGCTTCCATCCTACGCAATAAGCGCTCGATCACGCTGGACCTGAAAACCGAGCAAGGCCGTGCTGTTGCCGCTGATCTGATTGCGCGGTCCGACATCGTGGTGGAGAACAACCGGCCCGGCGTGATGGAGCGTCTGGGGCTGGGCTACGACACTTTGTCCGCCGCCAACCCGGGCCTGGTCATGGTGCGCATCAGCGGCTACGGCCAGGACGGACCCTACAGCGAACGCCCCGGTTACGGCGCGATCTGCGAGGCGGTGGGCGGCGTGCGTCACATGACCGGCGACCCTGACCGCCCTCCGGCGCGCGTGGCGCTGGCCACCACCGACTATTTGTCTTCCGTGTACGCCGCCTTCGGCGCCCTGACCGCGATCCACGCGCGACAGACCAGCGGTCGCGGCCAGGTGGTAGACGTGGCGCTGTACGAGGCGGCATTCACTCAGATGGAGCCCATCGTGCCCGCGCACGAAAAGCTGGGCGTGGTGCCCATGCGCGAGGGCTCCAACCTGCCTTCGATGGCGCCCAACAGTTCCTATCCCACGCGCGACGGCGGCTGGGTGCTGATCGCCGCCAACAGCCAGCCCACCTGGCGCCGGCTGGTGGCACTGATGGCCCAACCCGAGCTGCTGACCGACCCGCGGTTCGAGACCATCCAGGCTCGCGGCCGACCGGAGAACATGCGAGCCATTGATGCGCTCATCTCGGAATGGACGCGCGGATTCGACGCCACCCCGCTGGAAGAGATGCTGCGCTTGGCGGAGGTGCCAACCTCGCGGGTCTACACCATCGCCGACATCTACACCGACCCGCACTTCGCCGCGCGCGAGATGCTGTGCAAGGTGCCGCATCCAGTGCTCGGCCACACCACGCAGACTGGCGTCGTGCCGCGCCTGTCGGCCACGCCGGGCGCGATTCGCCACACCGGTCCAGAGACAGGCGCCGATGGCCGCGCGGTACTGCGCGAGGTTCTGGCCCTCGACGACAACGCCATCGACGCCCTGATCGCCGCACAGGCCCTGCGTGTGCCGTCACGCTGATCGAAGCCGCTCGCCCTAACCACAACCAGGAGACAACCATGAGTACTTTGCACACCAACCGCCGCCAGGTGCTGGGCCGCTTGGCCGCAGGCGCTGCTCTGTTGGGCAACACCGCCTTCACCCGCGCCGCCACGTGGCAACCCAGCGGCAACATCACCTACAACATCAGCGTGGCGCCGGGTGGTTCGGTCGATCTCTACGCACGCGGCATCAAGCAGGCGCTGGAGGCACTGAACCTCGTGGGTGGCCACACCGTTCTGCCCATGAACCGCCCCGGCGCGGCCGGGCTGCTCGCACTGCAGGCGATGCAGAAGGCCAGAGGCGACGCACACCAACTCGGCACCTTCCACACCGGCGGCATCGCCGGCCAGGTCACCGGCGTGCTCAAGGCCGACCTGCGCGACTACGTGCCGGTGGCGATGATGGTCGAAGAAACCACGCTGGTGGCGGTGGCTGCCGATTCGCCGCTGCGCAGCGCGACCGAACTGGTGGAAAAGCTGCGCCGCGACCCGACCTCGCTGAAGATCGCTGTAGCACCACTGCGTGGCCTGAACCTGCACCTGGCCATCGCCAAGCCGCTCAAGCTCGCGGGCGTGGATGTGTCCCAGCTCACGGTGGTGCCGTTCCGCTCGTCGGGCGAGTCGGTGACCGCGCTGCTCGGCGGCCACATCGATGTGGTCATCGCCACCGGCCCCACGGTTACGCCGCTGACGCAAAGTGGCAAGGTCCGCATGCTGGCCAGTTGCGCCGCCAGCCGCGGCACGGGCCCGCTGGCCGAGGTACCCACCTGGCGCGAGCTGGGCATCGCCGCCGACTACGTCAGCTACAACGGCGTGCTGCTTGCGCCAGGCGTCGACGCCGAACAGATCCGCTTCTGGGAAAACGCGCTGCGCCGCGTCGCCGAGTCCGCCGAGTGGCGCCAACTGGTGGAGAGGTCGGGCAACAAGCCGATGTTCAAGGGTTATGTAGATTCGCACCGCTACCTGCAAAGCGAGCTACAGGCCACACAGGCACTGGTGGCATCTCTGGGAACAGGCGCCCGATGAGCACCGTTTTTGAACCCGCCGGCGAATGGGCCACGGAACTGACCGAACTGCAGACCCGACGCTCCCAAGCGAGGGCCATGGGCGGCGCCGAGGCGCTGGCCAAGTTCAAGGCCACGGGCCGCATGAACGCGCGCGAGCGCATCGAGCACCTGCTCGACGCGGGCAGCCTCCGCGAATTCGGCCAAATTGCCGGCAAGGGCCACTACAGCCGCGAGGGCGTTTTTGAGCGCCTGGACCCGACCAACGCCATCACCGGCACCGGCCGGATCGAGGGCCGCAAGGTGGCCTTGCACGTGGACGACTTCAGCATCCGTGCTGGCTCTTCGGAAGCGGCCATCGCCGACAAGTGGATCTACATCGAGCGCATGGCGCACCAGTTGCGTTTGCCACTGGTGCGGCTGGTCGACTCGGCCGGCGGCAGCGTCAAGCTGTTGATGCAGCTGGGTGGCACCAAGATCCCCGAGTACCCGAACTGGCCCGCCAACGCGCTGCTGGACACAGTGCCGGTGGCGGCGGTGGCGCTGGGCGCCTGCGTTGGCCAGGGTGCTGTGAAGGTGCTGTCCTCGCACTTCAGCGTGATGGTGCGCGAGCAGGCCCAAGTCATGGCGGCCGGGCCTCACGTGGTACAGCAAGCCTACGGCCAGACCATCGACAAGAATGAACTTGGTGGCCACAAGGTGCACCGCAAGAGCGCGCTGGTGCACAACGAGGCCGCCGATGAGGCCGACGCGCTGGCCCAGGTGCGCCGCTTTCTGAGCTACTTGCCGCGCAGCGTGTTTCACCTGGCGCCTGCGGTGGCTCCGAGCGACGACCCTCAGCGCGCCGACGACGGGTTGAAGGACGCGATCCCACGCGACCGGCGAAAGATCTACGATCCGCGCAAGATCCTGGCTGCCGTGCTTGACCTGGGCTCGCTGTTCGAGATCGGTCGCTGGCAAGGCGGCTCGCTCATCACAGGGTTGGCGCGGCTCAACGGCATCCCGGTCGGCGTGATCGCCAACGACCCCAAGGTGCAAGGCGGCGCGATGACCATCCAGGCAGCCTACAAGATGGAACGCCACATCAGGCTGTGCAGCCAGTTCGGCTTGCCCGTCGTCAACTTCGTCGACCAGCCGGGCAACCAGACTGGTCTGGAGGCTGAGCTGGGCGGCACCCTGTTGGGCGCCACGCGCGTGGGCGAGGCGCTGCACCAGTGTCGCTCGCCCTGGGCCTCGGTGCTGATCCGCCGCTGCTTCGGTATGGCTGGCGCGCTGCACGCACCCAAGTACGGCGAAGCACTCAACTTCCGCGTCGCCTGGCCGTCGGCCCGCTGGGGCTCAATCCCGATTGAGGGTGGCGTAATGGCAGCGCACAAAACCGAGATCGAAGCCGCGCCCGACCCAGCCGCCAAACGCGCCGAGCTCGAGACCTTCTACCTGAACATGACCTCGCCGTTTCGCACCGCAGAAAAGTTCGGCATCCTGGACATCATTGATCCGCGTGAGACACGCGCCCTGCTTTGTGACTGGGTGGAGGACGCCTGGGAGCGAGTCAAGTCCGACCGCGTCCCGGCGTGCTGACCGGTGCAGGCCCTCCACCAAGGCTGGCAAGCCGTGCGCCAGCGCGGGCGGGGTGCGTTACTGTGCGGCGTGGTCGCGCTGGCAGCGCTGTTCATCGCCGGTCAGCACGGCGGCCCAGTGCTGCTCTACGCCCTGCTCTTCGGTCTGGCTTTCCACTTTTTTTCGGACGACGTGCGGCCCGGGTATCGATTTTTGCGCGCGCACCCTGCTGCGCTTGGGCGTGGCCCTGCTGGGGCTGCGCATCGGCTTCGACCAAGTGCTGGCGCTAGGCTGGCGTACCGGGCTGATCGCCCTGAGCGCCGTGGCACTGACCATCGGCCTGGGGTTGATGCTGGCGCGCTGGCTGGGGCGACCGCGCGAAGAGGGCTGGATCGCAGGCTGCTCAGTCGGCATCTGCGGTGCTTCGGCGGCGCTGGCCGTGTCTTCCGCGCTGCCACCCACGCGCGAGAACGAGCGCTTTACCCTGCTCGCGGTGGTAGGCGTCACTCTGATGTCCACACTGGCAATGCTGCTCTACCCGCTGCTAGCACAGACCGCGGGCTTCTCGCCGGAGCAGGCTGGCGTGTTCTTTGGCGCCACGATTCACGACGTGGCCCAGGTAGTGGCCGCGGGAACGCTGCTATCCGAAGCAGGCAACACCGCTGCCGCCGACAGCGCCACCGTGGTCAAGCTGTTCCGGGTCATGTTACTCATGCCGGTAGTTCTGCTGGTGACGTTGGTGAGCCGCTCCGCGCCCGAGCAACTGCTGACCGAGGAAGGCCCGCGCCGCAAGGTTCCGCTGGTGCCGGGCTTCCTGCTCGCCTTTGTGGTCTTCATGCTGCTGCACACCAGCGGCCGAGTGCCGCTGCCCGTTGAACAAGGGGCAAGCGCGGCTTCGAGAGCGTTGCTGGTGCTCGCGATCTCGGCGGCGGGCATCAAGACGAGCTTTGCCGACCTGCTCCGGCTGGGCTGGGTACCGATGTTCATGCTGGGCGCCGAGACGCTGTTCATCGCGCTCTGGGTCGGAGTTCTGCTGGCGCTCGGCTGACCTGTTGAGGGGCTGCTGGCGGGCCGCTACTGACGCGGTGACCAAAGGCGATAAGCTCCAAATCCCATGGTCACGCCCAAACTCGAGCCCGACTCCATTGCCGCCCTGCGCGCGCGCCACGGTGATCGCTACCGCTGGATGCTGCTGCTCTCGGTGATGGTGGGCACCATGGCGTCGATC
>JAIFNE010000069.1 GCA_020047875.1 Hydrogenophaga sp. | reverse complement strand
CGCGCAGCGGCGGAGCGTGGGGGCATGCCACCAGCGCGGCGCGGCGCTGCTGCTGGCCATGCTGGTGGTGACCCTGGTGGCCACGCTGGCTTCCGCTGCGTTGTGGCAGCAGTGGCGGGCCACCACGATCGAGGCCGCCGAACGGCAACGCAGTCAGGCGGGCTGGATTCTGACCGGCGCACTCGACTGGGCGCGCCTGATCCTGCGCGAAGACGCGCGCGGGAACCGCGACAGCGGCAATGCCGACCACCTGGGCGAGCCCTGGGCCACGCCACTGGAGGAGGCGCGCCTCTCCAGCTTCCTGGCCGCCGACAAAAACAACAACACCGACGACACGCTGCAGGCCTTTCTCTCGGGTGAGGTGATCGACCTGCAATCGCGCATCAACTTCATGAACGTGGTGCGCCCCAGCGACCAGGGCGGGCAGGCGAAAGCCGAGGTGTCCGAACCCGACCGCGACACCTTGCTGCGGCTGTACCGAGCGCTTGGCCTGCCCGAGCGCGAGCTGAGCGCGGCCATCAACGAGCTGTTGCGCACCAGCAACCTTGCCGCGAACGACCCGCTGCCATCGGCCAGCGCGCTGATCCCGATCAAGTTTGCCCAGCTCGGCTGGCTGGGCATCAGCCCCGCCAGCCTGGCGGCGCTGGAGCCACACCTGACCGTGCTGCCCAGCCGCACCACACTCAACCTCAACACCGCCAGCCTGCAGGCGCTCAGCGCCAGCATTCCCGACCTGGACCCGGCGCGCGCGCAGCGGCTGGTGAGCGAGCGCGAACGCAACCCGTTCAAAACCCTGGCCGAGGCGCTGACGCTGCTGGGCGGGGGCACGGCGCCACTGTCTGATTTGCACCACGGTACGCGCAGCCAGTTTTTTGAGGTTCGCGGGCGGCTGCGGCTCGACAACACGGTGATCGAGGAGCGCTCGCTGGTGGAGCGGCAAGACCTGAACGTGGGCGTGCGCTGGCGCGAACGGCTGGCCGCGAGCTGAGGCCGACACCGGCACCCGCTGAAGCGAGGTTTTTCCGCAGCGACATCACCCCTATCTAGAATGCAAAACGCGACATGCGCCGTGCATGCCGCCCGATCCATCCCACACCCCGTGCTCATCCTCACCCCTGCCGATTTTTCCGTCGCGGCCGCCAGCGGCCCGACTGCCCTGCTCGACTGGGTCAGTTCGGTCAACGGCCAGGCGGCGATCGACAGCGGCCTGAGCGCTGCCGCCTCCACGCTACCGCGCGACGATGACGTGGTGCTGGTGCTGCCGCCGCGCGTGGTCTCCTGGCACCAGCTGTCGGTGCCCAAGGTGGGCAGCGCGCGCTTGCGCGCCGTGCTCGACGGGCTGCTGGAAGACCGCCTGCTCACCGACACCGCCAACATGCACTTCGCGCTGGAGCCCGGCGGCCGCGCGGGCCAGACGGTGTGGGTTGCCGCCTGCGACAGGCACTGGCTGCGTGGCTGGCTGCAGGCGCTCGAAGCGGCAGGCCGGCCGGTGGCGCGCATCGTCCCGGCGCTGTGGCCGCTGGCCCCGGTGGAAGGTGCCCTGCCCACCTTGCACTGGGTGCACGATGAAGGCAACCAGGTGTGGCTGGCCAGCGCCAGCCCGCTGGGCGTGCGCTGTACCCCGCTGGATGACGGCCACAGCGAGTCAGCGTTTGGCGGCCTGTCCAGCGCCACGGGCAGCTTGGCCAGCGAGCTGCTCAATGCCGACCCCGACACCACCCGCCTGCTGGCCGATCCGGTGGTGGCAGGGCGGGCCGAGCAGGTCTTCAGCCAAGCCTTTGACCTCATCGCCAAGCCCACCTGGCTGCTGCAGTGCGCCCAGTCCGACTGGAATCTGGCGCAGTTCGACCTCAGCCTGTCAGCCGGCGCGCGACGCGGCCAGCGCCTGCGCCAGACGCTGCGCCGCCTGCGCAGCGCACCCGAATGGCGCGCCGCGCGCTGGGGCCTGGGCGCGCTGGTGGCGGTGCAGCTGGTGGGGCTGAACATGGCCGCGTGGTCTGAAACCAACAGCCTGAGCGCGAAACAGCAGGCGGTCACACAAACGCTGCAACAAACCTTCCCGCAGGTCACGCTGGTGCTGGATGCGCCGGTGCAGATGCAGCGCGAGCTGGCACGACTGCAGCAGGCCAGTGGCGAGCTTTCTGGCAACGATCTGGAGGCCCTGCTGGGCGCCTTGGCGCAGAACAACCCCATCGATGGCGCCACCCCGGGAAGCATCGTCTTCACCACCGGCGAGCTGCGCGCGGGCGCCTGGGCGCTGGACGAAGCCGGTCTGAGCTCGGTGCAGGGGGCGCTGGAACGTGGCGGCTGGCGCGTGCGCAGCGATGGCGGCGAGCTGACGCTGCAAACCGGGAGCCGGCCATGAAACCGCGTATGTCCGCCAGACAACTGGCCGCCCTGCCCGCGCTGGCTCGCGCCCTGGCTCCGCTGCAGCAGGCGCTTGCCGGGCTGCAGCCGCGCGAGCGGCGCGCCGTCACCCTGGCGCTGTGGGTGGTGGGCCTGGGGCTGCTGTGGTGGGTGGTCATTGCACCGGCCTGGGCCACGCTGCGGCAGGCGCCGGAGCGCCACGCCCGGCTCGACGCACAGCTCAGCCAGATGCGCGGCATGGCCGCCAGCGCCCAGGCGCTGAGCAGCCAGACCAACGCCCAGCCGCCCAGCCGCGACACCGCGCTGCGCGCGCTCGACCAGGCCACCACCGCCCTCGGCGCCAATGGCCAGATCGCGGTGCAGGGCGAGCGCGCCACGCTCACGCTGAACAACGCCACGCCGGAGGCTCTGGCGCAGTGGCTGCAGCAGGTCCGTATCAACGCGAGGCTGGTGCCGCTGGAAGCCAAGCTGAACCGGCCTACCGACGGCACGCCCGTCTGGAGCGGCAGCGTGGTGGTGTCCGGGCCTGGTTTGGCGGGCGGAAGCAGCCGGTGACACCGGTCTGGACGCGCCGCATGGCCTGGCTGGGCGGCATCGCCGGCCTGCTGGTGGCCTTGGCACTGTTTGCGCCGGCGCGCTGGCTGGCCGACGGGGTCACCGCCGCCACGGCGGGACAGGTGCAACTCGTCAACGCGCGCGGCACGCTGTGGCACGGCCGCGCCGATCTGCTGTTCACCGGTGGCGAAGGCAGCCGCACCCAGACCGCGCTGCCCCAGGGTGTGGGCTGGCGGCTGAATCCCACGCTGGCGGCGGGCATGCCGGCCCTGGCGGTGGCGCTCAGCGCGCCCTGCTGCACCAGCATGCCGCTGAACGCCACCGTGGCACCCCGCTGGGGTGGCGCGCAGGTGGAACTGGCGGCCTTCGACAGCCGCTGGCCGGCCGACCTGCTCAGCGGCCTGGGCACGCCCTGGAACACGTTGCGCATGGAAGGCCAGCTGGTGCTGCAAAGCAGCGGCCTGAGCCTGCGCATGGACCGCGGCCGGCTCAACCTGCAGGGTGCACTCACGGTGGACGCGCTGGACATCGGCTCTCGCCTGGCCACCTTGCGCCCGCTGGGCAGCTACCGGCTGGAGCTGCGCGCCGAGGCCGAGGGCAACACCGCCACCCTCGACCTGAGCACGCTGCGCGGCGATCTGTTGCTGCAGGGCTCGGGCCAGTGGGTTGGCGGGCGGCTGCGCTTTCGCGGCGAAGCCCAGGCCGCGGCCGGGCGCGAGGAAGCGCTGACCAACCTGCTCAACATCATGGGCAAGCGCCAGGGCGCGCGCTCGGTCTTCAGCGTGGGGTGATGCGATATGCCCAGTGGCCCGCGTTTCTGGCTTTGTTCGTGCCTTCAATGCCGCGGTCTGGTGGCAACATGCGCATACAAATGCGTTCACGCCGGACCCGACTGCGACGAGCTTCGCGATAGGATCGCGCTCAATGGAACTCCTATGACATCGATCTCACTTCGCCCCCCGTCTGACGCACTGACGTTCAGTCGCGTTGGCCGTGCCGTGCCAGCCGCCATCAGCCTTTGCCTGGTACTCGGCACCGCGACCCTGGCCACCACACCGGCGGCCCAGGCCCAGACGCGCGCCGCCAGCGAGCCGGTGGTGCTCAATTTCGTGGGCGCCGAGATCGAAGCGGTCGCTCGCACCATGGCCAACATCACCGGACGCAATGTGGTGGTGGATCCGCGCGTCAAGGGTCTGGTGAACCTGTCGACCGAGCGCCCGGTGTCACCCACCGCCGCGCTCAACCAGTTTGCCGCCGTGCTGCGGTTGCAGGGCTTTTCTCTGGTGGACACGGGCGGACTCTACAAAATCGTGCCCGAGGCCGACGCCAAGTTGCAGGGCAACGTGGTCAACGCCGGCCCGGCCTCGAACCTGCCGGCCTCCAACACGGTGGTGACGCAGATCTTTCGCCTGAACCACGAATCGGCCAACAACCTGGTGCCGGTGCTGCGCCCGCTGATCGGGCCCAACAACACCATCAACGTGAACCCGGGCAACAACTCGCTGGTGATCACCGACTACGCCGACAACCTGCAGCGCATTGGCCGCATCATCAGCGCGCTCGATGTGTCGGGCGCGACCGATGTGGAGATCATCCCGCTGCAACACGCGGTGGCGGCGGACCTGGTGCCGCTGGTGACGCGGCTGATCGACCCGGGCGCCAGTGGTGCGCCCGCCGGGCAGGCCGACACCGGGTTCAAGACCACGCTGGTGGCCGAGCCGCGCAGCAACAGCCTGGTGCTGCGTGCGGCCAACCCGGCGCGGCTGGCGCTGGTGCGCTCGCTGGTGACCCGGCTTGACCGGCCCACCTCGGACGTGGCCAGCGGCAACATCCATGTGGTGTATCTGAAAAACGCCAACGCGGTGTCGCTGGCCACCACGCTGCGCGCGGCGATGGCCGGCGAAGGCGCTGCCAGCGGCGGGGCGGCGCCCGGCGGCGGTGCCCGCCCGCTCACTGGCGCGGCCGCTGGCGCCAGCCCGGCCACGACGCCGGTGTCCGCCAGTGGCGAGCCGTCCACCGGCGGGCAGATTCAGGCCGACCCGGCCACCAACTCGCTCATCATCACCGCGCCGGAACCACAGTATCGGCAGCTGCGCGCGGTGATCGACCAGCTCGACTCGCGGCGCGCGCAGGTGTATGTGGAGAGCCTGATTGCCGAGGTGAACGCCGACAAGGCGGCCGAATTCGGCATTCA
>JAIFNE010000015.1 GCA_020047875.1 Hydrogenophaga sp. | reverse complement strand
TGTAAAGCTTGATGTAGGCCACCTGCTGGCCCGCGCCGACCATGACGGCCTTGAAGCGGAAGCGCCCGCCGATGTCCACCGATTCGACCGGATAGGGATCGCTGACCGGCTGGGCTTTGACGATGTGGGTGGTGCCTGCGTAGCCCACTTCGCAGTGCAGTTGCGCGGCGGTGCTGGTCTGGGCCATGGCGCCGGCGCCGCACAGGGCCAGCAGGCAGCACACGGCGCGGGCATGGGCCGCGGGTCTGGGTTGGTTCAAGGTAGGCAGCCCATCGATGGCGGGTGGGTGTTGGGTGCGTGGCGTTGTGGGTGGACTGGGAGGGGTTTCATTTGCGCCAGAACTGCGCCGTGAACAGCATCTGTCATGAAAAGTGGGGTCAGGTCGAAATATTGTTCGGTTAGAAAAATATTGTTCGATCTCGCGCCGTCACTGGCTTGGGATCGAGCATGACCGCCGTGCAGTCCATGTCCACATGCCTCGGTGCTCGCCGGTCATGGCTGGCATACGGCGAGTTTCTTCTTTCAACCATGCGTTTGTTTCGCTTGCTTGTGGTGCGTGTAGCCTTCAGTCGTATGCAGACTGCGATCAGCTGCTCAAACCAGCGCTTGCGGCGCATCGGCTGCTGAGGGTGGGGGAAGGCTCCCGACTGGGGGAGTGTTTGGCGCAACAACTGCACATGCGCCGTGAAGCTTTGCCTGGAGTGCGGCATTCGCCCCTTGGCAGCCCCTTGGTGCTCTACGGCTGGCGCAGCGGTGGAGTCCAGTAGGCTCGTCATCAAACGGTCGCGAGGCTCTCCCTCGGGCAACCCCGGCAAGGCGGAACCCGTTGGTGATGGGCATGACGATCTGTTGTCGTGGTTTTGCTGCGAGGTTTTCACCGATTTGTCACAGTCAATATTTAAGATTGTGCATCTTTTTCCGCGGGTTTCCATGCTCTGGCGCCCTCATCCAACCCCATGAAATCCCGGACCTTTCACCCCCTCCCACTTGTGGCCGCCCTTTGGGCCGTTTTCTCAGTTCCGGCCTACGCCCAGTTCACAGTGTCGACTGGCATCACCGATACGGTGGCCAAAACCCTGACCGGTGCCATCGGCACAGTGGAGTCGGGGGCCACGCTCACCACCAACGACGCCACAGCCACCATCACTGTCATCACCGGCACCTCGTCCATCAACAACGCCGGGACCATCAGTCAAACAGACACCGCCCGCACCATCGATGCAAACGCCGGCACACCGGTGCTGACCCTCACCAACCAGGTGGGAGGACTGATCACAGCCACCGGTAACGTCGTGATCCGTCTCAACCGGCAAGCCGGCAGCTACCTGATCGACAACCAAGGGACGATTTCCCAGATCGGCCCGTCGGTGGACGGCGAGCGCGCCATCAAAGCAGATGCTGCCTACACCAGTACCAATAACCGGATCATCAACGGCTCGGAATCGAATACTGCCGCGGTCATCAGCTCCACCGGCAACGACGCCTTGCGCCTGGGCACCAACTTCACGTTGACCAACTACGGGCGCATCCTGTCCACCGGCGTGGTCAACACCAGCTGCCCGGGCTATATGTCCGTGCAGTGCGCTGCCGGGGACGACTTCTCAGCCGCCGACGGCGTGGCCATCGAGAACGCACGCGCCAACGTGGTCATCATCAACCACGGCCGCATCGAAGGCCCCCGCCACGGCATCGACGGAGGCGACCCGGTGGCCGCCACCGCGAGTGCCAACCTGCTGGGCGCAGACCGCCTGACCATCACGGCCACCGGCCCCAACGGCGTGACCTTCGACCGGGAGTCGGGTGGCACAACCACCAGCGACGTCGCCATCGCGAACCCGGTGATCATCAACCACGCTGGCGGGATCGTCATCGGCCGCAACGGCTCGGGCGTGGGCCTCGACGGCCACGGGGTGGTGTTCAACTGGGGGTTGATCTCGGGCAACTACGCAGGGGCCGGCAATATCTACGACCACGAGAGCCTGGGTCTGACCACCAGCAATGGGGACGGTGACGGTGTGGACATCGACGGCGTGGCCTACATCGAGAACCACGGTCGCATCGAAGGCACCGGCGCTGGAGGCCTGGACTCGGGCGGCAACCCCAACGGGGCGGACGGCATCGCGGCCGGCGGTGGCACCATCATCAACCACGTGGGCGCGGCCATCTACGGCCAGTCCAAAGGCATCCTGATCGATGACGGCGCCAACGGCATCGCCATTGCGGCCCAACGCGGCACCAGCACAGCCACCGGCGCTGCGGCCCGCATCGTCAACGACGGCACCATCACCGGTGACAAGGCCACCGCCATCGGGCTAGTGGGCGATTTCGCCGATGTGGTCATCAACGGTGCCACCGGCGTCATCACCGGTGGCACACAGTCTCTGAAGGTGGACGAAGCGAACAGCACGACGCCCGGTGCGGCCGTGCAGATGGGTTCTGGCAACGACACGCTGACCAACCAAGGTCGCATCGAAGGCAAGAATGGCCTGGCCATCGACATGGGCGACGGCGACGACGTGCTCAAGCTCTTCAACGGCGGTTCGACCGGCGTGGTCGTCGGCACGATGGCCGGCGGTGCTGGCGCGGACACGCTGGAGACCGGCGGCACACAGCGCTTTGAGACCGGTACTTTGAGCGGCTTTGAGTCGTTTGTCGTGCGCGATGGCAGCACCACCTTCACCTATGGGCTGGGAACGGTGACCTCGGTGCAGGTGGATGCGGGCGCCCGCCTGCAGGTCAATGGCAGCCTGGGCACCAGCGGTGACCTGTTGGTCAACGGCCAACTTGCAGCGCCCGAGGGACAGACCTTGCGCACCGTCAATGTGGGCGGCAACTACAGCCAGGGCGCCAGCGGTGTCCTGGAGGCCCGTCTGGGCGCAGGCAACCAGAGCGACCTCGTAAGCACCACCGGCTCCGCGACCCTGACCGACGGCGCCACCATTCGGGCGCTGCCAAGGGCCTACGTCAACGACGGCGCCCAGTTCACTCTGGTGTCCGGTGGCGGCGGCCTCTCGGCCAACGCGGCCAACCTGCAACTCGTCAATGAGTCGGTACTGGTGCAGTACACCTTGTCCACCACCGGCAACCTGCTGGTGCTCGGCGCACAGCGCAAGGCCAGCCTGGCCCAACTCGCACCCGAGGGCTTGGGCGGCCTGGCGGGTGCACTAGAGGCGCTGGGGCGCAGCGGCGACAGCAGCCTGTCGCCACTGCTGGGTGTGCTGGACGCCCAAACCTCTTCGCAGGGTGTCGCCAGCACCTTGCGTGAGCTCAGCCCCAATAGCGCAAGTACGGCTTTCCAGGTGGCGCAGACCACCGGCTCGGCTTTCTTCTCGGCCATGGGGGCCCGTCTGGATCAGGCACGCGCCGTTGACAACGCCCTGGCCGGCACCACCGGTCTGTCCGCGGGTGACAGCGCTGGGCGTCGCCTGTGGGCACAAGGCCTGGGTACCTGGGGCGAGCAGAAAGCCCGAGCCGGCAACAACGGGTACGAACTGGGCGCACATGGCATCGCCGGCGGCTTCGAGACAGACCGGTCGGCGCGACAGGTCATGGGTTTATCCCTGGCCTACACCCAGGCCGACAGTGACGGTACGGGAACCGGTATTGGAGACGATGTGCGGGTGAAAGCCACCAGCGTCGGCGGCTACATGAGCCACGAGCTGGAGGGCGGCACCACCTTGGACACCTCCGTGGTCCTCGGTCACAACCGCTACCACAGCCAGCGGCTGGTGAACGTCGCTGGCGCCGTCCAGCAGTTGCAGGGTCGGTACAACGGCTGGCAGCTGGGCGCGCAGCTGGAGGCGGGCTTCCCGTTCGCCGCCGCGGAATTCAACGGTCGCTGGCTGGCCGGGGCCCGTGTGGGCTATCTGTCGACCGATCGGTACACGGAAACCGGTGGCAGCGCTGCGCTGAGCATGGCCAGCGGCCACGCCAGCAGCCTGCAGTCGATGCTGGGGGTGGAGTTGGCCCGCGCGCTGTCAAGCACCAGCACCGTGTTGCTGCGTGCACGCTACCTGCACGAGTTCGCCAACGTGCGGCCCACCAACGCCACATTGGTGGCGGGTGGTCCCAGCTTCGCCAGTACCAGTGCCCAACCTGGGCGGGATATGCTGCAACTGGGCTTGGGCTGGCGGCACCGCCCGTCAGCGGGCATTACCTTGTCGGTCAACTACGACGCCGAACTCAAGAGCGGATACCTGGCGCACCAGCTCTCTGCGCGCGCGATGTGGGCCTTCTGACCCGGCTGGCCCCAACGTTGGCCCTGGCCAGTTTGGTGGGCGGCTGTACGCTGCCCACCGCCACACAACGAACCACCCAGGCCGAGGCCTTGGTCCAGCAGGCCGGGTGGCGGTGGCAGCGCATCGAGGCCGGTCGCTTCGTGCTGGCAGTCGGGCTGGGAGCCCCATTGGCTGGCGAAGTCAGGCGCTTGGCGGTCTTCATCGAGGGCGACGGGCTCGCATGGCTGGATCCGCACACCCCATCGAACGACCCAACCCCACTGAACCCTGTGGCCCTGCGCATGGCCCTGGCTGAACCCCACCTGCCCAGAGCCTACCTTGGCCGACCTTGCCAATACGGCGGGTTGGCGGGTTGCACTGCGGCGGACTGGACACAAGCGCGTTTCTCGCCCGACGCCGTGGCAGCCATGGATGCAGCAATCGACCAGATCAAACGGCAAACCGCCGCTCAGGAACTGGTACTGGTGGGTTACAGCGGCGGTGGCACGGTAGCAGCCCTGCTGGCCGCGCGGCGAGGGGATGTGGTGAAACTGGTGACGGTGGCAGCAGTACTGGATACCGACCGCTGGACCCGGGCACACGGCCTGTCTCCATTGAAGGGATCGCTCAACCCCGCGCACGTGACGCACAAGTTGTCAAACCTGCCACAGATCCACTTGGTGGGAGCCGATGACCGACGGATTGGGCGCGCGGCTTTCGCTCCCAATCCGGTGATCGAGGTGGCGGGCTTTGATCACACCTGCTGCTGGGCCGAACAATGGCCCACACTGTCACCGCTGAGCAGTTTGTCGATGCCTGGGTGCTATTTGCGCCAGAACTGCGCCGTGAACAGCACCAGGAAGGACAGCAATTCCAGCCGGCCGAGCAGCATGGCGAAGGTCAGCACCCAGAGCTG